>JAFVEX010000038.1 GCA_017475785.1 Eubacterium sp.
AATTAGCGGGTCTTATCATCTGGCCTGGAAGCATTTTGCCGGATCGTCAGAGGAAACTGATCCGGTGAGTGCGAAAAAGACCACGATCCCGACAAACATAAATTTGGAGAAGAAAAGGAGAGGAGGACAGTATGCAAAACAAGATAGTGATTGTGACCGGCGCGAGCGAGGGAATCGGCAGAGCGCTGACGCGCCTTCTGGTATCCAGAGGCGCGAAGGTAGCGGCAATCGGCCGACGCCAGTCCGCGCTCGACGCACTGGTGGAAGAGCTGGGGGATGCTGTCCTCCCGCTTTCTGTTGACGTAAGTGACCATACGCAGACGGAGGCCGCCGTTCAGGAGGTTCTCGCGAAGTGGGGGCGGATCGACGCGCTGGTGAACAATGCCGGTGTAGGGAGATACGCGCCGGTTCACGAGCTGTCGTATGAAGACTGGGCGCTCCAGATCAATGTCAATCTAACCGGAACGTTTAACTGCTGCAAGGCGGTTCTGCCGCACATGCTGGAGCGGTCAGAGAGCACAGATGATCCGATTGCCGGACAGATTCTGAACATGTGCTCGGAGGTCGGTTATTTTGGCGTCGCGACCCGCGGCGGATACTGCGCCTCAAAATTCGGCATTCGCGGCCTGACGGAGTGCCTGCGTCTTGAGGCGCAGCCGAAGCGAATCCGCGTGATGCATCTCTCTCCGGGAATGGTCATGACCAACTTTGCCGGCCGCCCGAAGGAGACAAAAGCCGGATTTCTGAAGCCGGAAACGATTGCGTGGCAGATTTATACCATGCTGACGACGCCGGAGGACGCGCTTCCGGCATCATCGACAGTTCTCTCGATGGCGACATTTAATGTCAATCAGGATTATCAGAAAATCGGGAAATAACCGGCGGGAGGCTTCCCGTCGGGTAAAGTGAACAAATAGATCCCGGAAGGAAGCGATTTATGCCGGAAAAACTTGCCGGGCAGATCTGGCGGATCAATATCCCGCTGGAAAACAGCCCGCTGAAGAATTTAAACGCATATTTGATCAGGGGCCGCAGCCGGAATCTTCTGGTTGACACAGGGTATCACGCTGACAGCTGCATAGCGGCTATGCGGTCTGCCCTGCAGGAACTGCGTGTGGACATGCGTGACACAGATATATTCCTGACGCATCTGCACTCAGATCACTGTGGAATGGCGGGCGACATCGCATCGCCCGACTCGACAGTTTATATGAGTCCTGCGGATGATGCGCATCTGCAGAGCAGCTACGCCCCGGACTTCTGGGAGAGATCAGAAAAGACGTATCTCGCATACGGGTTTACGGAAGACGAACTGGCGGAGAACCGGAAGGGAAATCCGGCAATCGCCTACCGGCAGCCGGAGCCGCTTCCGCACACACCAGCCCTGGACGGACAGATCATAGACCTGGGCGGAATCTGGCTGACCTGCCTCGATACACCTGGTCACACGCCGGGTCACATGTGCCTGTATGATGAGGAGCGGGGCATTTTGTTTGCGGGAGATCATATTATTTATGACATTACGCCAAACATCACCTCGTGGAGCGAGATGGATGACGCCCTGGGCACGTATCTTGACAGCCTGCGGCGCGTGCAGCAGATGGACATCCGCATGGCATATTCCGCGCACCGCGGCGCGCTGGGCAGCTGCGCCGGCAGAATTGAAGCTCTGCTGGAGCACCATCAGGCGCGGCTTGAGGATGCGCTTCGGATTCTGAAAAACAGCGACGGGCTGACAGCGTACCAGACAGCCGCCGGTATGAAGTGGTCGATCCGCGCGCGGAACTGGGAAGAATTCCCGGTGGTACAGAAGTTTTTCGCGGTCGGTGAGGCGGCATCTCACCTGGATCATCTGATCAGCCTGGGAATGGTGAGCCGGGAGAAGGTCGGCGGAAAATGGATCTACCGTGCGCGATGAAAGGAAGATGACTTTGGCGATCGTCACCTGGACGATCAGCGATCCTCATGAGTGAGGGGACGGGAAAGCTGATGTCTGCCTGAGAATTTTGGTTTACATGCTAACGGCGGCATCTCACAGAGAGAACCGCCCTGGTACGGCGGCAAGGAGTACAGAGACGTTATGAAAAAAGAATTGTTCAGCGGCGGGCACCACTACTGTGTCGTGTGCCGTGATCTTGAGGAATCCATTGCTTTTTACCGCGATGTGCTCTCTTTTGAATTTATCGCGTATGCACAGGAAAAATCAGAGACAGAGGACATCAAATTTGCCTATATGAAAAACGACACCCTGCTGCTCGCCCTGATTGAGCCGAAGGGCTGGAAAGATGAGGCGTGCGAGTGGGCATCTGTCGGCCTGAATCATCTTTGTCTGATCTGCGGCGACGGCAACGCCACTGAAGAAATGCTTCGGGCAAAACATGGAGTTGTGTTTGAATCAATTGAGGATGAACCGGACTGGAAGTGTCTGTTCTTCCGCGGACCAAATGAAGAGCGGATCGAGATTATGGAAATCCGGAGCGATATGTTTCCGGTTGTCTACACCACACCAAACGATTCTCCGTACATCCGCGGAATGGGACATGTGGGGATCTTTTCCGGGGATTATGACGCCAGCATTCATTTTTACTGCGATGTGATGGGCTTCGAGCATCTGATTACATTTGAAGAAGGCGGGCCGGACATGCCTTACTGGAACAAAAATGCCGTTCTGAAGCTGGGCGATGCCGTAATTGAGCTGCTCTGCCCGCTGCAGCATCCGGTTGTCCGGGAGAAGTACTATTACCAGGCGCGCATGCAGATGACGCTTTACGGAATGAAGCCTGCAGGAACCGTGCAGGAAGCGGCAGACGCGCTCCGCGGGACGGAGGACATTGAGTGGATCCAGGGTGAAGTGGATCATCTTCCGGATCTGCCGCCGGGAAATGACATTGACTGGGTTTCTTTCCGGGATCCAAACGGGTTCCTCTGGGAAATTGTGCAGGATGTCTGAATAATTTTATGATAGGAAAGCACTCTGTTTCAGAGTATTTCCTATCATAAAAAAGCCTCCGGCGGCGCATGACGTCCAGTGGACGTCTGGTTCTGCGCCGACCGAAGCGAAGCGTAGACATGCGCACGCTGCTGCAAGGAAGATGTCACCTGTTGGTGACCAGCAGCGGCGCGCAAAGTCCGCAGCTTTCTTCGTTTCACTCCGATTAGCGCCCCTCATGAGTGAGGGGATGGGGAGCTGAAGTCCGCTTGCGGACTTTGATCTAAATATTTTATACAAGGAGAAGTGACGTATGGATTTAAAGATGAAAGGCCAGCTGGCGCTGGTAACCGGTTCTACATCCGGCCATGGCAAAGAGGTCGCGAAGGTACTGCTCAGTGAGGGTGTCCGCGTTGTGATCAACAGCTTCAGCCAGGAAGAACTTGATAGCGTAAAAGAAGAATTGTCCGCGCTCGGCGAGGCATATTTTATCCGGGCAGATGTCACGAAGGATGAGGAAGTGACGAAGCTTATGGATGAAGTTTATCAGCTCGGTGATCTGGACATTCTGGTGAACAATGTTGGCTACTGGCAGGACGATGATTTCTGGGATATTGACGACGCCCTCTGGGATCGCATGATGCAGCTGAATTTCATGGGCGGCATCCGCACCATGCGCTACGCGCTGCCGAAGATGCTGGAGAGAGGCTATGGCCGGATCGTCAACGTTTCCAGCGAAATCGCTTCCAAGCCGAGCGGAACGCAGGTACATTACAGCGTCTGCAAGGCGGCGATCCTGGCGGCGACGCACGCAGTTGCGCAGTGCTGCCGCGGCAAGAATGTTCTGGTCAACTCCATTCAGCCCGGACCGATGTGGACGCCGACAGAGATCAAGTGGCAGGAGACAGCAGCGGCCGAGAACGGCAGGACACTTGAGGAGCATGTTCAGTACTTCCTGGAGAACGATGAGCCGCAGTATGTTCTGCAGCGTTATCTGATGCCGGAAGAAGTAGCCCTTATGACAGCATTCTACTGCTCGCCGGTCATGACGACGACGCAGGGCGCGGCAGTCCGCGCAGACGGCAGTATGATCCATCACATCTGACGCGGGATATGCCGCTCCGTGGCCATGCAGATGGCTGCGGACTTCCCGCCAGATGCGGCCAATACCTATCATCCCGGATGACTCCCACTCCCTGCGGGTGGGAGTCGTCTATTTCTACGCCTGCCGAAGCGACGGACAGACATGTGTGGTCTGCTGCGGAGAGTTGATATATACTTGTCCGCGTTTTTCCTGGATTCTCTGGAGTTCGGGGAAGTTCTGGATCGCTCGAAAACGGAGAAGACAGCAAATCCGCATGAATGCGGCATTGACTCGCTGCCTGCGCCTGAATAAACGTGTATGGGGAAATAATGATTGGGGCGGCATAAGTACCTCATCCAGAAATTAAGTGAAGATTCATACAATTTTCCGAACTCGTAGTTTTGGTGATCATATCATAAAATAACAGGAGAAACTATGACAGCTCAGAACAACGGACAGGCTCCGATCTTCATCCGGGGCGCCAGAGAAAACAATCTGAAAAAAATCAATCTGGAGATCCCGCGCGGCAAAGTCGTCGTATTTGCGGGGGTATCCGGCTCCGGGAAGAGCTCCATTGTGTTCGATACGATCGCGTCAGAATCCATGCGGCAGCTCTATGAGACATTTCCGCTCTACGTGCGGAACCGGATGCCCCGATACCGCGCGCCGAAGGCAGATGAGATCCAGAATCTGACGACTGCTATTGTGGTCGACCAGAAGACAGTTTCGGGAGATCTCCGATCCACGGTCGGCACCATGACCGATATCAGCCCCATGCTGCGGCTGCTGTTTTCCAGGTTTTCCGACAACCCGGCAGGAACCTCCAACGCCTATTCCTTTAATGATCCGGAGGGAATGTGTCCGGTCTGCTCCGGCCTCGGTAAGACGATGCAGTTCAATCTGGACAAGGTGCTGGATTATGAGAAATCACTGAATGAGGGCGCGATCCGCGTTCCTGGGTTTCATGTGGACTCCTGGCAGTGGCAGATGTACGTCCGGTCGGGACGGTTTGACAATGATAAACCGCTTAAGGATTTCACAGAGGAAGAGTGGGACTACTTTCTGCACGGAGCCGGGCAGATCGTCGACATCAAAAACATGACAGGGCACGTCTGGGGAGATTCCTACAAGCTGACATTCGAGGGTCTCGCAGACCGTCTGGACCGGCTGTTTCTGCAGAAGCAGCAGAAAACCATGAGCAAGTCCGTCCAGAACATCCTCCAGAATTTCACGGATCAGAATATCTGTCCGGAATGCGGCGGCAGGCGCCTGAGTCAGAAGGCTCTGCAGAGCCTGATCGGCGGGAAAAACATCTGGGAGTACGGCCAGATGGAAATCTCCGATCTCATACCGGAACTGTCCGGTCTGGCAGAAGGGCACGCGGAAGCCTTAATCCGGAAGATTGTGCGGGAACTGAAGTACATTGAAGAGATCGGGCTTGGGTACTTGAATCTGAACCGCACGAGCAGTACACTGTCTGGTGGAGAAGCACAGCGCCTGAAAATTGTGCGCCATCTTGGGAGCGGCCTGACCGGGATGACGTATATTTTTGATGAACCGAGCATTGGACTGCACCCGCGCGATATCGACCGGCTGAGAAGGCTGATGAAGCAGCTGCGCGACCGCGGAAATACGGTGCTGGTCGTGGAGCATGACCGAGACATTATCCGCGCGGCAGACGAAGTGATTGAAGTCGGACCGGGCGCCGGACGCCGCGGCGGAACACTGGTGTACCAGGGAACATTTGACGGATTAACGCAGGCAGATACACCGACGGGAAAATGGCTGCGGGAGCCGCTGATCATAAACGGCAGGCCGAGAGTGCCCAAAGAATGGATTACATTGACCGGATGCCGGCTGAACAACCTCAAAAATCTGACAGTCCGGATCCCGCGGGGCGTCCTGACTGCCATCACAGGCGTGGCCGGTTCCGGAAAGAGCTCGCTGGCCTGTGGAGAACTGCTCCGCCAGTATCCGGGGACAATCCACATCAGCCAGTCACCGGTCGGAACCAATATCCGCTCCAATCCAGCCAGCTACGTGGGAATTATGAATGAAATACGCCGGCTGTTTGCGAAGGAAAACAACACGACGCCGAGTCTGTACAGCTATAACGCAAAGGGCGCGTGTCCCGTCTGCAAAGGGAAAGGATTTGTCGTGACAGAGATGGCCTACATGGATCCGGTCACGGTGGAGTGCGAGGTCTGCGGCGGTCTGCGCTACAATGAAGAGGCACTCGCCGGCAGGTACCGCGGAAAAACGATTGCGGAAGTGCTGGATCTGACAGTCGCGGAGGCACTGGAATTCTTTGATCAGGCAAAAATCCGGTCAAAACTCGCTGCCCTGCAGGAAGTCGGCCTTGATTATCTGACACTCGGACAGCCAACCTCGACGATGTCGGGCGGAGAGTGCCAGCGCATCAAGCTGGCCGCGCATCTGCGCTCCAGAAATGGCGTTTACGTGATGGATGAGCCGGCGGTCGGCCTGCACGGCCAGGACATCAAGCTGCTGCTGAATCTGCTGAACCGCCTTGTGGAAAATGGAAATACCGTCGTGATCGTCGAACACAAATACGATCTGATCAGCAAGGCGGACTGGATCATCGATCTGGGACCCGGCGGCGGAAAGCACGGCGGATGCGTGCTGTATGAAGGCCCTGTGGCAGGCCTGCTGGAACAAAGGAGCTCCTACACCGGCCAGTACCTGAGAAGGGCTGTCCAGAAGAAAGAATGAGTACAAAATGAAAAAGCGCCATATAAAAACTTCAAAGATATTGCAGAATCTCTTCCGGCCGTTCGGCAAAATGCGTGCTGCCTTCGAGTTCCCCGCGGCTTCCGTACCCGTACAGGCATCCGATAAAAGGAACCCCGGCGGCCTGCGCTCCATGCAGGTCACTGCTGCGGTCACCGATGACCGCGCAGATTTCCGAATCTGCCGCAGTGCTCCAGTCTGTGGAGACGACAGGTGATTTTTTGAGTGCGCCCGGCAGATCCTTCTGGATATCCAGAAGGATCTCGTCCTTAGGCGCGTTATTCCATGTCTCACACGCAAAAAACGCTGTAAACCATTGCTCCATATGAAACGCGTCCCAGTGTGCCTGAGCATAGGAGTTTCCACAGTTGCTCAGAACAGCCATGGCAAAGCCTTTCTGCTTTAATGTATCCAGCATTTCCACGGCTCCGTGGTACCATCTGCCCAGACCATGTTGCAGGTTCTGAAGCATGTGATCGCCGACGCGTCTGCCTGCTCTGAATTTGAGGGCGTCGTCCAGCTCCGGCATGAAATCCTTCCACATGTCTGCGGTATTCATTCCGAGCCAGCTGCTGATTCTGGCGTCAGACGGAAGTTCGACAGACTGACCGCACTCCTCGCGCAGCCAGTCGACTACAGCTGCGATTGCCGGCTTGTAGATGCGCATGGTTACATGGATCGTACCATCATAATCAAAGATCAGAAGATGATGCATTCGTGAATTCCTCCTGAAAATTAATCAGCATGATTCCTTCTGAAAGTATATTATGTTCAGCCACGGAAAGCAAGTGTATGTACAGATCTCCCAACAAAATACAGAGCTTCAGGTCTCATTTTTGCATTACGCAGTAACTCCCGGAACTGCCATTTCCCAGATGGGAGTTGAAGCTTTCCCATTTATTGAGTTTTCCGCTCCAGATATATGTCTGCGATGTGTTGTTGGGATCAGCTACCGCAAATTTGCCGTCTTTGTATCCGTGGATCAGGACAAAATGACCGCCGCCTGAGCCGACGTCTCCGCCCCGGGTATTGCCTGCGCCGCCATAGATTGACCGGGTGACCCAGACGACGATAAAGTGCCCTTTCATCAGGTGGTCAACCATCTGGTCTCTGGTGAGCGAAGTGACGGTTCCTTTCAGGCCATACTTTCTGGCAGACAGTACGCCGACGTCATAGTTGCTGCCGCGGCCGTTGAAGCCGCAGCGGATGGAATTCAGATCCGTCGGCAATGTGAGCTTTCCGCGCAGGGCAGTCAGAGCCATGGCACAGGAGGTAATTCCGCAGGCTCCGTTGCCGAGGCGGTAGCCGTTCCACGTCCGGGCGTTTGGAAACCAGGTGTGCGTCCACTTGCCGTTTTCGCGAACGCCACACTGTTGGTTAATATAAGTGATTCCCATGATCCGCCCTTCAGCGCTGCCAGTTTTCTGGTTAAAAATCCATGTGTCGCCTTCGATCTTCCTGGAGCCGGTGACTTTTTTTCCTTTGTAATAATAATAGGTTTTATCTTTTTCCTTTACGAACCCGTTGGCGTATTTAAAGGTGGCGGTGACCGTCAGGTTTGAGGTGATTTTTTTAAAGGATTTATTCCATTTGCTGAATTGATAGCCGGTGTGTCTCGGAACAGAAGGGGGAGAAGCTGCTTTTCCGGATTTTACCGTCTGAGTTTTCAGTGTCTTTTTCGTCACACCATCCTTGAAGGTGACTTTATAAGACTTTACTGCCGTGGATTTTTTCGCTGAGGCGGAGGAGGCCTTCTGCGTTGAGGCAGAGGTGGTTTTCGTTGTAGATTTCGCCGTGGATTTTGTTGTAGATTTTGCTGTAGATTTGGTTGTAGATTTCGAAGTGGTTTTCGGCGCAGAATCGGATTTGCCTGTATCGGCAGATTTGGTGCTGGCCGCAGTCTTTGACTTGGAGGATTGCGCGGCAGCGGATGTTTTGGAAGTGGCAGTCTGTGCTCCCGCTGACGAACTTGAAGCGGGCGACTGCCCTTTGGGAGCTGTGCCTGAAGTCGAAGCAGCCGACGCACCCGAAGCAGAGCCTGTGCCAGCCGAAGCGCCTGAACCCGAAGCGGACGACGTACCCGAAGAACCAGAGCCGGAGCCTGCAGATGCACCCGCCGAAGCAGAGCCTGTGCCGGACGAAGAACCAGAACCAGCTGCAGAGCCAGCTGATGAACCGGTTCCCGACCCGCCAGATGACCCGGCGGATGAGCCTGCACTACCTGCAGCTTCAGATCCTGCCCCGCTCCCCGCGGGAGCGGCAGAGTAGATTGCGGTGATTGTCATGTCGCGCGTGACAGACAAATAGGAAGATGAATTCCATTTACTGAACTGATAACCTGCGTGCTTTGGGGGAACCGGGGCAAAAGCCGGCCTTCCTGCCGGGACTGCCAGCGTCTGGATTGCCGCGCCTGTAAGGCCGTCCACGAAGCGGACAGAGTACTTAGTGCCGCTGTAAGGGATACCGACCGCAGCCGCTCGGATGAGGCGGCAGTTCATTGCCGCTGAAGCCGGAAGTACCAGGATGAAAGTGAGTGTACAGATCCATAGAAGTTGACGGGCTTTTTTTCTCATAGACATTTGGATTCCTTTCTGCAATTTCTTTTGTGACTGATTCGTGTGTGGAGTTTCCTTGAGATTCGCAGAAGAATGTTACAATCCTATGAACTGGGAAGAAACAGAAAAAGCCAGCCAGGACAGAATCTGCCCTGCCGGCGAGAATGGATCTGACGGGGCAGGCAGTCTGCAGCGTGACCGGATGCAGCTGTCATACTCTGTCATGTGCATGTCAGTATACCATAATCATTCCACGATGTAAACATAAAGAAATTGCATATCTGAAATTTTTGAAATGTGTGAGAATCATTGCACGAATCATTGCGCAAATGGTACATTTTTTACGCTTTTCTCAGGAACCATGGTATAATCCATTCATGGACAGATTCATTTCAATTTTGATCGGCTATGGGTTCGGCTGCTTCCTGACTGCGGAGCTTGTCGCAAAAAGCTTTGCCGGAAAAACGGCGAAGGAGCTGGGCGGAACCGGCAATCCCGGTATGGCGAACGTCATGGCACAGCTGGGATTTATTCCGGGAATTCTGACGCTCGCAGGGGATCTTGCCAAGTGCGTGCTTGCGTCGCTGACCGTCTGGCTGTTATTTGGATCTGGTGGAGGGATTCTCATTTTATATGCGGGACTCGGCTGTACACTGGGGCATGATTTTCCATTCTGGAGAAAATTCCGGGGAGGAAAGGGCGTCGCGACGACTTCCATCGCAATTGTCTTGTATGCCTTTTTGCCCGGGCTTTTGGCGAATGCCGCCGGCATGCTTGTGGTATTTTTTACAAAGTATCTGTGCATTGGCGGCCCGGTGATACCGCTTGTCTTCATGATCGCGATGGCCGTCCGGGGAGAGCCGGAGGCGGCCGTGGCTGCGCTTGTGCTTGCGGTTTTGTCATTCTGGTCACATGGTTCAGCGATCAGGGGAATTCGCGCCGGGGAGACGAAACGGACAGATGTACTGGCTGCAATCAAGAAGAAAGTCAGACGTTCATAAAAATCCTGGAAACGATTTACGGTGGTTTTTTGTCAGACAGAGGAATGACAGATGGAGTCAGAGGCATATACACAATTTGCGGAAGTATATGATTTGTTCATGGATAACGTCGCGTATGACCAGTGGAGCGGGTATCTCGTAAAAAAACTCCGCGAACTGGGCATCCATGAAGGAATTGTCTGCGAGCTTGGCTGCGGAACCGGCAGTATGACGGAGCTGCTGGCAGAGGCCGGCTACGACATGATCGGGATTGACGGTTCGCCGGAGATGCTGGAAATCGCGTTGGAGAAGAAGCTGGCTTCCGGCTATGATATTTTGTATCTGCTGCAGGATATGCGCGCGTTTGAGCTGTATGGCACGGTTCGCGCCGTGGTCAGCGTGTGCGACAGCCTGAATTATCTTCTTGAGCCCGGGGACTTGCGGCAGACGTTTCGGCTGGTGAACAACTATCTGGATCCGGGCGGATATTTTATTTTTGACATGAATACACCTGCCCGGTATGAGGCAATCGGCGACTGCACGATTGCGGAGAACCGGGATGAGGGAAGTTTTATCTGGGAGAATCTTTATGATCCGGAGACAAAGATTAATGAGTACCTGCTGACGCTGTTTCTTCCCGAGGAAGCGGAAAGAGCCGTCGGCGCGCCTGGCCGGGAGGCAGACATACAGGGAGAAGGACAGGAAGTGCTTTACCGCAAGGCGGAGGAGCTTCACACGCAGCGCGCGTACACAAGCAGGGAAGTGAAGGAATTGCTGGAGGAGGCCGGTCTGGAGTTTGTGGGTGCCTGGGAGGCATACACAGAGATTTCTGCGTCGGAGGAGGCGGAGCGGATTTTATACATTGCACGGGAGTGTATGAAGTAAAAACAGAAGAATCTGCCGGATCTGTACCTGACGGAAGAAACGGCCACACAGAAAAATCTGCGGGCCAGACGGAAAATGCTTATGTGAAAAACTGATAAGGAAAAGGAGTATTTTAAAAATGGCAAAAATCACAACAGTTGCGCACACAGGATTTATCGTAGAAGATATCGAGGCACAGATCAGCTTCTGGACAGACATACTGGGCGGAGAAGTGATCAGCCGGGGAGACGCCGCCGGCGAGGTGATCGGAATCGGCGTGCTGGGAGTTGAGCGGGATGCTGCGATGAAGACCGCAGTGGTACGCGCGGGCGGCCACGAGCTGGAGTTTTTCCAGTTTACTGATCCCGCGAGCGCGCCGTATCACGGTGACATGTCCAGATCCGGCTCGGCACATGTGGCCATGTATGTGGACGATCTGCAGGAGATGTATGAAGAACTGACCGGGAAGGGCGTGCGGTTTCACTCGGGAGTGAACTGCGATTATGCGGAGGATGGATCTGTTGCTCTGAAATGGGTGTATCTGCGGGATCCTAATAATATCTGTATTGAGCTGATGGAGAAGTGATTCTGGCGATACGAAGCCTGCAGAGCTCCTGCAGTTTTCCTGCATTTTTCCTGCGCAAAGTGTACAAGTAGTTGGGAAACGATGTGTCAGGCAGCCGGCACAATATTGACAGTTGACAGAAATCAAGAGATGTGGAAGGAAGTAAGAAAATGGACTACATTGTCAGAGCGACCGCTGCGGGCGGACAGATCCGCGCGTTTGCGGCGAATACTCATGATATGGTGGAGCGCGCGAGGACGATCCACGACACGACGCCTGTAGCAAGCGCAGCGCTGGGCCGTCTGTTGACCGCCGGCGCGATGATGGGCATTATGATGAAAGGGGACAGAGATCTCCTGAGCATTACGATCAAGGGAGACGGGCCGATCGGCGGACTGACGGTCACGGCGGACGCGCACGGGAATGTCAAGGGGTTTCCCTACAATCCCGACGTACCGGTTCTGATCAGCAAAAAGCACAAGCTGGACGTCGGCGCGGCACTTGGAAACGGCGTTCTGACGGTGGTCAAGGACCTGGGGCTGAAGGAGCCCTACTCCGGCCAGATTGACCTCCAGAGCGGGGAGATCGGCGATGACCTGGCCTATTATTTCATGATCAGCGAACAGATACCGTCATCGGTCGGCGTCGGCGTATTGGTCGATACGGACGATTCCATTCTGCAGGCCGGTGGGTTTATCATCCAGCTGATGCCGGACGCGGAAGAGGAGACCATCGCGCAGCTGGAAAAAAACCTGACAGGCGTTCATTCCGTCACGGTAATGCTGACGGAAGGACTGTCGCCGGAGCAGATACTCGAGAAGCTGCTCGGAAATCTCGGCCTGGAGATCAATGAAACGCTCCCGGCGAGATACCAGTGTAACTGCAGCCGGGAGCGCGTCACAAAAGCGCTGATCAGTCTGGGTGAAAAAGAACTCCGGTCACTCGCAGAAGAAGGGAAGCCCGTGACGCTCCACTGCGACTTCTGCAAGAGCGACTATACGTTTGAAGTGGATGAGATCCGCGCACTGCTGCCGGCGTGATGCTTCCAGGGAAACGCTGATTTAATCCATCACCGCTCAGCTCCCGGGAGATGACAGGCTCGAATTAATCAGTGTTTCCTTAAGCCACAGCCGGCAGGAAACGGAATCAGGCCGTTCTTCCGCTGTTCTTGACATTTACGGCTGGAAGGACGGCATCAGCTGCAGCTTGTGCAGATTGAGCCGGTGCATCCGGTCGATTTTATTTTTAATAGCTTCATCTTCGCACTCGCCGGTCAGAATATAGTGATCGAGGGTCGCGTATGTGAAGCCGATTTTATCCTCGTCTGACATGCCGGAGAGGCCGTCGGACGGGGTCTTTCTGATTAAATACTCCGGAAGCCCCAGCACTTCACCGATCTGAATGACTTCGTGGACAAGAAGATTTGCCAGCGGGCTGAAATCACCGGCAGCGTCGCCGTATTTCGTGGAATAGCCGATGTAATCCTCCGAGCGGTTGCAGGTATTGACGACGCGCCCGCCGTTCGGCAGTGCCTGCGCGATGGCGTACAGTGTGCTCATGCGGAGACGCGGCGGCATGTTGATCATGGAATCCCGGGAGAGTTCCGTGGCGCCTTCGATGACGCCCGTCGCGAGAACCTCATTGATCGCGCCGGAGAGGCCGTTCACGCCGGCATTGATATTGACCGTCAGATGCGGGATGCCCAGATACGAAACCAGCGCTTCGGAATCACTGATGTCGCTTTGCACACCGTTTGGCATCAGGACGCCGACCACCCGCTCTTTTCCAAGCGCTTCCGCGCACAGCGCGGCGGTGACGCTGGAGTCTTTTCCGCCGGATACCCCGACGACAACGCTGCAGCCAGGGCCGTTCGCCGCCATATAATCGCTGATCCACTGCATGATTTCATTTGCTGTCTTTTCCGGATTCTGCAACATGTTTAAATTCCTCCATAAAAGAAATATTTCACAGAAAGAAATATTTCACAAACCTGTAGTTTTTATCAATCAGACGAACCACTGTTTTCATGATAAAAAAGATTGTTGTGTACGTCAAGCGCAACCACCAGCTTTTTGAGTGGCATTTTGTGCTGATGAGCATTGCCCGGGCGCCGTTTCGGCTTGCCTGCCGTCTTTATTTTATATATGATAATGGCAGGATTTTGTTTCCGGGAGGACAAAGGAATTCAGGAGAGTTATACAGATGTCATTACAGATCATCGCCGGCAGCAGCGGCGCCGGCAAATCATATACAATCTATCAGGAGCTGATCCAGTCCTCCATCGCCCATCTGGAGCGGACCTTTTTGGTGATTGTTCCGGAGCAGTTTACGATGCAGACACAGAAGGATCTGGTGCGGATGCATCCGCGTCACGGCCTGCTGAACCTGGATGTACTCTCGTTTAACAGGCTTGCCTGGCGCGTTTTTGAAGAGGTTGGAGGCGGCAGCCAGCCGGTTTTGGATGATCTCGGGAAGTCGCTTGTGCTGCAGCGTGTGATCTCGCAGAATTCTGCGGAGCTCCAGGTGCTTTCCCGGATTCTGGGAAAACCGGGCGCAGTGGAGGCGGCCAAGTCGCTGGTATCGGAGCTGCTGCAATACCGCGTCCGGCCGCAGGATCTGGAGAAGTGGATTGCCGGCCTGCCGCAGGGCAGAAGTCTTCTGGGACTGAAGCTGGAGGACGTCCGCGTCCTGTATCAGGGATTTCTGGACTATCTGGAAAACCGTTTTCTGACAGTGGAAGAGGTTCCGGAGCGGCTTTGCAGTGTGATTGGCGAGTCGAAGCTGGTCAGAGACGCGGAAATCGTTCTGGACGGATTTACAGGATTTACACCGGTGCAGCATCAGGTTGTGAAGGAGCTGATGCGCCTGGCGGCATCTGTCCGGGCCATCGTAACGGCAGACAGGCAGACGGATCTGACGCGGGCAGGCGGTCCGCAGCGTCTGTTTCATATGAGCTGCCGCGTGACGGGAAAGCTGTATGAACTTGCGCGGGATGCCGCGTGTGAGATTCTGCCGGCGCGGTGGATCGGCGGAAGGGAGCGCGGACGCTTTTGCCAGAATCCGCCGCTGCAGTTTCTGGAGCAGAATCTATTCCGTTACCGGCGGGCAGTGTTCACAGAGAAACAGGACCGGCTGCAGATGTTCTGCGCCGCGGATCCGCGAGAGGAAGTGGCATATCTCGTCTCGGAAATCAGCCGCCTGGTAAGGAAAGAGGGATACCGGTACCGCGATTTTGCCGTGGTCACCGGCGATCTGGAGCACTACGGAAGGGAAATTTCACGGCGTATGGAGCGGGAAGAAATTCCCTTCTTCCTCGACCAGAAGCAGTCGGTGCTCGCGAATCCGCTGATTGAATTTCTGCGCGCGGCTGTGGACATGGTCATACGTGGATTTTCTTATGAAAGCGTGTTCCGGTGCCTGCGGAGCGGGCTGACAGATTTTTCTCCGGAGGAGATTGATCAGCTGGAAAATTACTGTCTGGGGGTCGGGATCCGCGGCTGGAAGCAGTACCAGGAGCGCTGGATCCGTCTGCCCAGGCACATGAAGCCGGAGGCGATTGAAGAGATCAACAGGCTCCGGGAGCGGTTCGTAGAAATGTTCGGATCATTTACGGAGGGAATGCGCGCGCGGGGGATCACCCTGCAGAAGCGGGCAGAAGTGCTGTACCGTCTGATGGAACAGCTGGATCTCCAGCAGAAGCTGGCCGGTATAGAGCATTGGTTTGACGCTGACGGCGCGCGCGGAAAGGCGCGCGAGTATGCGCAGATTTACCCGCTGGTCATTGAGCTGCTGGACCGGATGGCGGCCATCCTCGGCGGTGAAGTGATGGGGATGACAGCGTTTCAGCAGATCCTGGAGGCAGGATTTGCGGAGCTGCGCGTCGGCCTGATTCCTCCAGGAGAAGACCAGGTAATGGTCGGCGACATTGAGCGGACCAGACTGAAACACGTCAAGGTTCTGTTTTTTGCTGGTGTCAACGAGGGAATTGTCCCCCGGACGTCAAAGGGGGATGGAATCCTGTCAGAGGCGGACAGAAGCATTTTGGAAGCTGCGCAGATTGAGCTTGCCCCAAAGGGCAGGACACTGATGTATCAGCAGCGGCTGTACCTGTATCTCACAATGACAAAGCCCTGCGACAGGCTGTATCTGTCGTACAGTGAGACAGGAACGGATGGGTCGGCGCTGATGCCTTCCTACCTTGTCGGCGTGATCCGGAAGCTTTTTCCAGCGCTGGAGCCTGCCGGTATACAGAAATTGCCCGAATTCCATCAGATGGAGACGGTCGATGGATTTCTGGACGCCGCCATAAGCGGAATCCGCAGAAGCAGGGACGGCGGCACGGGCACGGAATGTGAGCCTGCTGGGTCGAGCGGCGTGACTGATGCGGAGAGTGAGCCTGCCGGGCGGAGCGGCGTGACTGATGCGGAGAGTGAGCCTGCCGGGCGGAGCGGCGTGACTGATGCGGAGAGTGAGCCTGCCGGGCAGAGCAACGGGACAGGCGCGGAGATTGAATCTGCCGGGCCGAGCGGCAGTGACATGCCGGATGATCTGGCGGCCGAGCTGATCAGCAGCATGGAACCCTCTCTGGCGAAGCTGCTCCTGCGCGCGGCCATGCAGCGGAATCCGGCGGAAGGGCTGCGGGAAGGCACCGCGAAGGCGCTGTACGGCACACACCTTGTGCACTCGGCCACGCGGCTTGAGCGGTTTGCTGCCTGCGCGTTCGCGCATTTTGTCCAGTACGGGCTGCAGCTTTCAGAGCGGGATGAATACACGTTTACGCCTGCGGACATGGGAACGATCATGCACAGCGCGCTGGAGCGTTTTTCCTGGCTGCTGGAGAAGCGGAATCTGAACTGGACAGGTCTGACAGAGCAGGAGAGAAATGGGCTGGTGGACGAGGCGCTCGACGGAATGGTTCATGATTACGGGAACACCATTCTGCACAGTTCCAGAAGAAACACCTGGATGATCCAGAGGATCCGCAGGATCCTTTACCGGACAGTGTGGGCGCTGCAGGAGCAGCTGCGGCGCAGCTCATTTGTGCCGGCGCGGGCGGAGGCGGCATTCCGGAGCGATGAACTGCAGGCAATGCAGGTGCGCCTGTCCGGCGGGGAGCAGATGCAGCTGCAGGGCAGGATTGACCGGATTGATCTCTGTGACGCGGACGGTGTCCGGTATGTAAGAGTCATCGACTACAAGACCGGGCAGACCCGCCTGGAGCTGGATCAGCTGTATTACGGGCTGCAGATTCAGCTGCCCCTGTATTTGAACGCGGCGATCGAGCAGGTGGAGAAGACGGATCCGGCGAAACCTGCGGAGGCGGCGGGAATCTATTATTATAACATCAAGGATCCGGTTATCGCGTCAGACCGTGTAGACGCGCGGGACGAAGACGATGATACAACAGAAGGACAGTTCCTGAAGGAACTTCGCATGGAAGGCCTGAGCCGCCGGGAGGATCAGATCCTCGCGCTGCTGGACCACACCACGGCGGAGCGCGGCGCGGCCGAGGTGATTCCGGTCTCACGCAGCAAGGACGGCACACTCGGAAAGACTTCCCGTGTGGCCGGCCGGGAACAGTTTGACCTGATCAGACAATTTACCAGAGAAAAAATCCGCGCGCTTGGCGGACAGATGCTGGAGGGCAAGACGAAGGCAGAGCCGTATCTGGCGGGGCAGAACAGCGCCTGCACATGGTGTGCCTACAGGGGGATCTGCGGGTTTGATGAGCGGATTCCTGGTTACCGATACAGAAGACTGCGTCATATGGATGCAGAGTCAGCGCTGGATTTGATGGGCGGGGAGCTGGAAAATACAGAAGGAACAGGAGGCAGCGCAGATGGGCGTGTCATGGACAACTGAACAAAAACAGGTAATAGACGCCCGCGGATGTAATCTTCTGGTATCTGCCGCGGCCGGTTCCGGTAAGACTGCCGTGCTGGTCGCGCGGATTCTCGCGCTGATTACAGATCCGGCCCGGCCAGTTGACATTGACCAGCTTCTGGTTGTGACCTTTACAAGAGCAGCGGCGGGCGAGATGCGGGAGCGCATCAGCCAGGCGATCGAAGAACGGCTTCTGGCCGATCCAGACAACGAGCATCTGCAGCGGCAGAGCGTCCTTCTGCACAATGCCAGGATCAGCACAATCGACGGTTTCTGCACGTATGTAATTCAGAATTATTTTTACCGGACAGAACTGGATCCCGGTTACCGCATCGCCGAACAGGGAGAACTGGAGCAGCTGCGCGGAGATGTCCTCACAGAACTGCTGGAGGACGCGTATGAAGAGGACAGCGAGGCGTTTTTGTCTCTCAGTGAGATGATCGCGCCGGGAAAGAATGACCGTAAGCTGGAAGAAGTGCTTCTGAAGATTTATGATTTTTCCATGGCGAGCCTGGATCCGGCCGGCTGGCTGGCCAACTGCCGCGATGCCTGCGAGGCTGACTCGGAAGATCAGCTTATGGAAAAACCCTGGATGCGCGAGGTTCTGCGGGAAGCAGGCAGAATCCTTTCCTGCGCGAGGGAAGCTGCCGGCGCGAACCTGAGGCTGGCGTCACGCGAAGACTGTCCGCAGGCTTACCGGCCGATGGCGGTCTCCGATCTGGAGCAGACAGAAGAACTGGAAGCCTGCGGCAGCTATGTGGAGTTGCAGTCTGCGCTGCAGGGACTGAAGCTGATGCGCCTGGCAGCGGTCAGGACGCTGCCGGAGGGATGTGATCCAGAGATTCAGAAGCAGTTTAAAGACAACCGGGACGGCCTGAAGAAGCTGCTGCAGGATCTGCAGAAAAACCTCTTTGCGGCGCCGGTTGGGGAAATTCTGGCCGAGCTGGCCGTCATCCGGCCGCACATGCAGGAGCTTACCAGGCTTGCGGAGGAGTTTGGCCGGCGGTTTTCGGAAAAAAAACGATCCGGAAATCTCGTAGATTTTACAGATCTGGAGCATTACGCGCTTAGAATTCTCCTGGAAAAGCAGGGAGAAGCCTGGGTCAGAACAGACGCCGCGAAGGAACTGGCAGGACGGTTTGCGGAGATCATGATTGATGAGTATCAGGACAGCAATCTGCTGCAGGAATATCTGCTGGAAGCGGTCTCCGGCTCAGAGGATGGAATCGAGAACCGGTTTATGGTCGGCGACATGAAGCAGTCGATCTACGGCTTCCGGATGGCCAGGCCGGAACTGTTTCTGGATAAATATGAGACGTATCAGCCATATGAAGAATATCGGGCGGAAAGTAGAGAGAATGTGGAGGCAGTTACCGAAGCAGGAGAGAACGCGGGATCAGTTACCGGAGCAGGAGAGAACGCGGGATCAGTTACCGGAATGGGGAAAAACGCAGATACAGAAAGAGAGGATAGAAAAGCTGCGGGAAGCGCCCGTATTACGCTTGGCAGGAACTTCCGCAGCCGCCCGGAGGTTCTGGATTTTGTGAACTCTGTTTTTGCGCGGCTGATGCAGGGGGATCTGGGCGGCATTACTTACGACGCCGGGGCGGCGCTGTACCCCGGCGCTTCCTTCCCGGAAGCAGGAAGCCGCAGTTACCAGGCAGAAATCCTTCTTCTGGATAAGAAGGCTCCGGAATTTGACGATGACCGCAGCAAAGAGACTATGCTTGAGGCAGAGGCAATGATGGTCGCGCAGAAAATCAGGATGCTGCGTCAGACGATGATGGTCACCGACAGGGCGTCAGGGTCGCCGCGCCCGCTCATGTACCGGGATATTGTGATCCTGCTTCGCGCCGCGTCCGGCGCGGCGGGTACGTTTGCGCGCGTTCTGCAGAGCGCGGGGATTCCTGCGTACGCTTCATCCAGAAAAGGATATTTTTCTGCCGGTGAGGTTGTGACGGTGCTGAATTATCTCAGAATTCTGGATAACCCGCGGCAGGAGATACCATTTGCGGCCATTCTTCGCTCGCCGGTCTGCGGCTGTACAGATGAAGAGCTGGCCGTTCTGCACTGCGCGCACCGGGATCAGCCAATCTATGAGGCGTGCAGGCTGTATGAAGGAGAAAACTTATCCCTGCATACAAAACTCAGGAGTTTTCTGGAGGTTTTCGACAGGATCCGCGCGGGACTTCCGTTCACGCCGGTTCATGAAGTCGTTCAGCAGGTGCTGGATCAGACAGGATACGGGGCATATGCCGCCGCGATGCCGGCGGGAGAACAGCGTGCGGCAAATTTGCGCATGCTGGTTGAAAAAGCGGCTGATTACGAAAAAACCAGCTACCATGGCCTTTTCCGTTTTGTGCGGTACATCGAACAGCTCGGATCTTATAACATCGATTACGGCGAGGTTAATCTGTTCGGTGAGGGTGAGGACACTGTCCGGGTCATGACGATCCATAAGAGTAAGGGACTGGAATTTCCGGTCGTGTTTGTCTCGGGAATCGGATCAGGTTTTAATATGATGGATCTGAATAATACTGTGCTGCAGCACGCAAAGCTCGGCGTCGGTGTCGATGCAGTAAATCTGTCCAGAAGGACAAAGACGCCCTCTTTGCTCCGGAAAGCGATCCGGACAGCGGCCCAGAGGGATCAGATGGGAGAGGAGCTGCGTATTCTGTACGTCGCGCTGACTCGCGCAAGGGAGAAGCTGATTCTGACAGGAATTGCAGACGACGTGGAAAAGCGGAACCCGGAAGGCGCATTTACTCGCCCTGACAGCGGACTGCCGGTCTCCTACGTGAGACGGATGGCCGGGCGGAGTTATCTGGACTGGATTCTCGAGGCTGTGAGCCAGGAGACACCGGCTGACCTCACAATTGTGCAGCCGTCAGAGCTGGGAGAGACGGAGCTTCTTCTGGAAGCCGCCGGCTCAGAAAAACTGCGTAAACTCCGTGAAATCGCTGATCAGGCAGAGGAACTCGGCGCAGGCGCCGAAGAACATGGGGCAGCGGTGGATTCCCCGGAAGCATATGCACTTCCGGTTTATCATACGGCGGCACATGCGTTCCTGCAGGAGAAAGCAGCATTTTCCTACCAGTACGCGGATCTGGCAGGCCTTCCCGCAAAGCTGTCAGTCTCGGAGATCAAAAAGAAGTCGATCGAGGAACAGATGGAGGAAAAGGGCGAGGTTTTATACCGCGAGGAACCCGTGATTCCGCTGATTCCGCAGTTTATCCTGCGGCAGCAGGAGCCTGAAGAATCTCCCGCGGGAGAGCAGAAAGCAGCGGAGCCAGTCAGCCAGAGAGAACAGGCAACAGAGCCCGGTTCACAGAATCAAAAAGAGAGAAAAGAAACCCTCCAGGGCGCCGCCCGAGGAACGGTCTATCATCAGGTGCTGGAAGGTCTGGAATTGACAAAAATTGCCGGGGAGAGCGACATCCGCACACAGCTTTCCGAAATGGTGCGGAAAGGATTGCTCACGGAGCAGGAAGCAAAAGCTGTGAGGCCTGCCGATCTGATGCGGTTCGTCCAGTCCCCGATCGGAAGACGCATGCGGGACGCTGCTGCGCGCGGCGCGCTTGTGCGGGAGCAGCCGTTTGTCATCGACATTCCTGCCGCTGAAATCAGCGCCGATTATAAAGTAGAAGAGCCGATACTTGTACAGGGCGTCATCGACGCGTATTTCGAGGAAGACGGTGACTATGTGATCGTGGACTATAAAACTGACAGGGTGCGGAGCGGAGACGGACAGGAACTGGCTGATAAATACCGCGTGCAGCTGCAGTACTACAGGCGTGCGCTGGAGCAGATTCTGGACATCCGGGTGAAGGAGCTTTATCTGTACTCCACATATCTGGGGCGTGAGATAAAGGTTTAAGAACGAAGTCTGCCCGTGGGGGCTGAATTGTTACGAGAGGTTTATGTTTATGAAGGGACAGGTGATCTGGGGCGCGGCCGGGGCTGCGTGTCTCATTTACGGGATGATCGTGCGGCGCATCGGCAGCGGGACGCGGTTCTTTCTGGTATGGATTGCGCTGGCGGCCTTCGCGTGGCTGGCAGCGGCTGACTGCAGGCTGCACTTGTGGGTGAAGATTCCCGGCGCGGTCCGGGCTGTCGGGGCAGGTGCTCTGATCCTGCTGCTGGTATTGTTTGCGTTTACGGAGGCGCGGATTGCCACCGGATTTGGCAGCACAGGGGAGGACGGGCTGGATTACATCATTGTTCTCGGAGCACAGGTCACCGCGCGCGGCCCGAGCACAGTTCTTCGATACCGCCTGAAGACTGCCTCCTCGTACCTGCTGGAAAATGAAAAAACCATCTGCATTGTCTCGGGCGGGCAGGGGTATAATGAACCTGCGCCGGAAGCGGCAGTGATGGCGGATTATCTGATGGAAGCAGGGGTTCCCGGGGAGCGGATTCTGCTGGAAAAGGATTCCATGAACACGAGCGAAAATATCGCCAACAGCCTTCGGTTTTTGTCGCCGGAGACAGATCGCGTCGGAATCGTCACAAATAACTTTCACATATACCGCGGCACCGCACTGGCGCGCAGCGCAGGGATCGCGCATGTGTCAGGAATCGCGGCGCCGTCCTCCGGGCTGTATCTGCCCAACAATCTTCTGCGCGAATTCTTCGGGGTTCTCAAGGATGTTCTGCAGGGAAATATGAGGTTTTGAATTTGCCTCTGTTTGTTTTGACCGGCATATTGACATTTTTTTCAGAGTGCTGTATATAGGAAACGATAAAGCGCAGCAGCAAAGGAGTTTTTTGATATGACTGTTACGCAGATTTCCAATCTTCTGGAAACCTTGATGATTATCGGATTTGGCCTGTCCTGGCCATTTTCAATTCATAAGTCGTGGGTCTCCCGCACGGCGAAGGGTAAGAGTATCTGGTTTGAGCTTTTCATCTGGATCGGGTATATTTTTGGAATTATTCGCAAGATGCTGCTGTATAAGACGGCAGCGGAGCCCCTCGGCTGGCTTTTTTATCTGTCGTGGTTTTTCTATGTTTTGAATTTTGCGGAGATTTCAGTGGATATGGTTCTGTACCGCCGAAACCGGAAGCTGGATGAACTTAATGCAGGTGAGGATGCGTGAGAAAGGGGAGAGTATGACTGAAGATCGATGTACAGCGCTTCTGCTGGCGGCCGGGAAAGGGCTGCGCGTAGGCGGTGATGTCAGGAAGCAGTATCTGGAGGTGGCTGGCGCGCCGCTGTTTACATATTCGGTCCGCGCCATGCAGGAAAGTCCGCTGATTACGGATATTGTGCTGCTGGTTCCTGACGGAGATGAAGAAAAGAGCCGTGAGGTACTGGCGGCGCGAAATCTAATGGAAAAGGTGCGGCGCATCATGCCCGGCGGAGACGAGCGGTATCACACCGTCTGTCTCGGCCTGGAAGCGGTGGACTGGGCGTGTGACTATGTGTTTATTCATGACTGCGCCCGGCCGTTTCTTGACCAGGCAACCATCTGCCGGCTGTATGAGGCTGTCCGGGAAGTGGGTGCGTGCGTGGCCGGCATGCCGTCCAAGGATACGGTTAAGCTGACGGACGGAGACGGGTACGTCGCAGGCACGCCGAACCGCGGGAATGTCTGGATCGTCCAGACGCCGCAGGTATTTGCTTTTGATCTGATCCGGGAGGCGCACAGGCGGCTTATGAGCCGGCTGGACGAGCTTCTGGAGAAGGGGATTTCGATTACGGATGACGCCATGGTGGCGGAGCAGATGATGCACAGCAAAATCCGCCTGGTCGAAGCCTCCTACAGAAATATCAAGGTGACGACGCCGGAGGATCTTGTAGTCGCGGAAGCATTTCTTGCTTCATAGGAAATTCCTCAAATTTCCTACGAATCAAACACGCTCCGCAGGCGCATGATGTCCAGCGGACGTCTGGTTCTGCGCTGACCGGAGTGAAACAAAAGACATGCGCAGCTCGCGGCAAGGAAGGTCGCTCCGCGATTCCGCTCGCGCGAAGAGGAGTCTGCCGTGCAGGAGGATTTCTGCCGGAACCGGCAGGAGAAGGACATATGAAGCAGAATAATACCATCAACATGCTGGAAGGACCGTTGTTTTCAAAAATTGTCCTGTTTGCCCTGCCGCTCGCGGCAACAAGCATTCTTCAGCAGCTTTTTAACGCAGTCGACACGGCGGTCGTCGGAAAATTTGCGAGCAGTCAGGCGATGGCCGCAGTCGGCAGCAATAATTCGATCATTAATCTGATAGTGGCACTGTTTGTAGGGCTTTCGGTCGGCGCGAATGTCGTAATCGCAAGTCTCATCGGGATGCGAAAGGAGAGCGAGATTTCGGACGCCATACACACTGCCGTGTGCGTTGCCCTGGTCAGCGGCGTGTTTCTCCTGATCGTCGGACAGCTGGCGGCAGCCCCGATTCTGAGGCTCATGAACACGCCGGAGGATGTCATTGATCTGGCTTCCCTGTACCTGCGGATTTATTTTCTGGGGATGCCATTTATCATGTTTTACAACTTCGGATCGGCCATTTTGCGGAGCAAGGGCGACAGCAAGAGGCCGCTTTACGCGCTGATGGCAGGCGGCGTGATCAACGTGTTTCTGAATCTGCTGCTGGTAATCGTGTTTCATCTGCATGTCATCGGCGTTTCCACGGCAACCGTGACGTCAAACGCGATCAGCGCAGGTATTGTTTTCCGGGTGTTGCTGCGGGAGGAAGGCGTTTTTCGCCTGGAACTGTCCAGACTGCGTTTTCATCGTTCTCATTTAGCCAGAATCATGCGGATCGGAGTGCCGTCGGGACTGCAGGGGATTGTCTTTTCATTGTCCAATACTGTGATCCAGACAGGCGTGAACGGGTTCGGATCCTCTGCGTCTGCGGGATCTGCCGCGGCGCTGAATTTTGAGATCATCGCGTATTATTTTGTCAATGCGTTCGGGCAGGCAGCGGTGACGTTTACCAGCCAGAACTTCGCGGCAGAGCAGTTTGAGCGGTGCAAAAAGGTATTCCGGATCTGTCTGCTGTCAGCGGTGGTGTCTACCGGCGCGTTTGATGTAATGGTTTATCTGGCGCGGGTGCCGCTGCTTTCGATCTTCACGTCGGATCCGGAGGTCTACAAATTTGCCGTCGCGCGGATTACGACGATTCTCCTGTTTCAGTGGATGGTCAATTCCTTTGAAATTTCCGGTTCTGCCCTGCGCGGGATGGGGTACTCCCTGACACCGACAGTCTTTATGATTTTCGGAACCTGCGTATTCCGGATTTTCTGGGTATTCACGATTTTCCCACGCACGGGAACCTTCCGGATGCTGCTGACGGTGTACCCTGCTTCCTGGATCCTGACGGGCATCATTGTGCTTGCGGCATACTTTGTGATCCGCCGCAGGCGGTTTGCGGTCAGGGCATAAAAAACGTGCCTGCAGGACTGCAGGCACGTCATGATAAAAGCGCGGCGACTGATTATTCAGCGTGCATATGTACGGCATTTGCGGTCTCGAAGCGCGTGAGATTCCACTGCTGTATAATGCGGCACAGGGATGACACATAGGAACTGCTGGTGGCGTAGCCGCCCTGTTTCAGAATTCTGGCTGCTTTTTCGTAGCTTTTGCAGCCTTTAATTCCCAGATAGCGCAGAGCGTCGTCATTCTTTGCGCCGCACAGATAGGCGCTGTGGTCTGCGATGGAATCCTCCACACAGCTGTATTTCCGGAAATTGGCCATGATCGTGTACCGGTTTCCGTAGCGGTCTTCCTCACCGGTGCGGATGCGGTAGACAGATTTGCCGTTCCAGCGCGTTCCCATCCAGGTGTTCCCGGATAGGTTTTCCTTCATGCCGAAGCAATTATTTGCTTTCAGTGTCAGGAGGGAGCGCCCGTAACCACTTTCCAGGATGAACTGCGCCATACTGATGGAAGCCAGAATGCCGGTTTTTTGCTCATCTTCTGTAAAAAGCGGCCCGATTGTTTCGATTAATTCTTCGTTCGAGAGGGATGCGAGGGCTGAGGCAGGTGTTTTTGTGGTCCGCTCTTGCTGAATCTGTTTTTTCAGCGCGGCCGTATAGACTTTGCAGAGAACACCTTTGCTGTTGAACCAGTAGTATTTTTTGCCCTTTTTGATCTGCCCGGTGGCCATCTGACCTTTTTTGCTGAAGTAATAGCGGAGTCCGTCGAGGTTCATCCATCCGGTCTTCATCTTGCCGTTGCGCGGGAGAAAGTAATAGGTTTTGCCTTTGATTTTCTGGAAGCCGGTGAGCATTTCGCCGGTCTTTTTCGCATAATATACAGTTCTGACAGGATTTTCGACCGTCTGGAAGCCGGTCTGCAGACGTCCTTTTTTAAACAGGTACCACTTGCCGTTGATCCGTTCCTGCCCCGTATAGCGGGTGCCGTTTTTGTAATAAATGGTTTTGCGGGAATTCCAGCCGTTTTTCGGCGCCGCCTGAATCTGGAGCGGTACAGAGACGAGCAGGATGAGCGCCAGGAGAAGCGGGAGAAGCCGTCCTGCGCGCCGCGCGGGCTTTATTAATAGGAAGTGTTTTGTATAAAATTGCAATCGTTCCTTCATAAATATACAGCTCTTTCTTAAAATTTACAGTCGCCAGAATGCATAAAATATGCATATTATAGTAACAGAGAATTCACAAACAGGCAAGTACCCTGATGGAGTGCATCCGATGAAGTGTTCAATTCTGACCATCTGCCCTGAGCAGTTCGGGGATTTTTGCGAGACGCCTGTCATTTCCAGAGCAGAGATGTCCGGCCTTCTGAAAGTAGAAATTGTTGATATCCGGTCGTTTGCGCCGGGAAGCTTCCGCGCAGTGGACGACTCGCCGTACGGCGGAGGCGCGGGGATGATCCTGCGGTGCCAGCCGGTAATAGACGCGCTGGAACACGTCCGGACAGAAGAAAGCCACACGGTGATCCTGTCGCCGTCCGGGAAAAGATACAGGCAGGCGGACGCGCACAGGCTGGCGCAGAAGGAAGATCTGATTCTGATCTGCGGCCACTATGAGGGCATTGACGCGAGGATTGAGCCTTACGCGGATGAAATTCTGTCTATCGGGGACTATATTCTGACTGGCGGAGAGCTTGCGGCCATGGTTCTGCTGGATTCGACAGCGCGGCTGCTTGAAGGGAATATCAAGGCGGCAAGTATCCGCGAGGAATCCTTTGAGGACGGACTGCTGGAGTATCCGCAGTACACGAGGCCTGCCGAGTTCCGCGGCGCGAAGGTTCCGGATGTACTGCTCTCGGGAAATCACGCGGCGATCCGCGCGTGGAGAGAGCAGGAGGCCATGCGGATTACGAAGGAACGCCGCCCGGATCTGCTGGAGATGTGACGGCAGGCGACGGGGCGTTTCATCAGTGGTATCTAAAGAAACGCTGATTAGTTTGAGCCGGTCTGATCCGGAGGGCTGAGCGGTGATGGATTAAACTAGTAGATCGTTCTGCAAATAACTGTACCAAATGACTTGGCTAAATATCCATCTGCTTCATCAGAAAATCTTGATGTAGCCCGCTACGCCTGCGATTTTCTTCTTTGCAGAATGAATATTTATCCTGCGTCATTGGTCCGGTTATTTCTTGAACGCTCTACTGGCGTTTCTCTTACAGGGGAGGACGAGAGAAGATGTTTGAGAGAATTACAGAAGAGACAGTACAGTTTATACAGGAGAGCCCGACTGCATTTCATGTGACAGAGGGCATTCGGCGCAGATTGCTGGAAGCGGGGTTCAGGGAGCTGGACGAGCGCAAAAGGAACTGGCTTCTGGAGCCGGGCGGAAAATATTTCGTGCGAAGAAACGGGTCGTCTGTCATTTCCTTCCGCCTTCCGGCAGGAGCGCTGGAGGCCATCCATCTGACCGCGAGTCACAGCGACGCGCCCGGGTTTAAGATCAAGCCGGATCCGGAAATTGAATCTGCCGGATGCGTAAAGCTGAACATTGAGCCTTATGGCGGGATGCTGAAGGCGACCTGGTACGACAGGCCGCTGACGGTTGCCGGCCGCGTGCTGTATGATGACGGCGGGGCGATTCGCAGCAGCCTGATTCACATTCAGAAAGATCTTATGATCATTCCGTCCCTCGCAATTCATATGAACCGCGACGCGAACGAAAAGACAGCGGGAAATGTGCAGACAGACATGCTGCCTCTTTTTGCGGCGGGAGAGAAGCAGGGAGACTTCCTCAAGGAGGCTGCGGCCGCGGCGGGATTGTCTGCGGATGAGACAGACCGGATTCTGGATATGGATCTTTTTCTGGTGAACCGGATGGAACCTTCCGTATGGGGAAAACAGGGTGCGTTTCTGTCCGGGCCGAGGCTGGATGATCTGATGTGCTGCTACGCGACCTTTGCGGGGTTTACCGCCGCAGGTTCTTCAGACGGGATCCTGGCGATGCACTGCGTATTTGATAATGAGGAAGTGGGAAGCCGCACGAAGCAGGGTGCAGAATCGACTTTTTTGCCGGACTGCCTCACAAGGATTGCCGAGGCACTTGGGGTCTCATGGACACAGATGCTGTCTGCCGCGGCGAAGGGGCTTATGATTTCGGCGGACAATGCGCACGCAGTACACCCAAATCATGTGGACAAGGCGGATCCGGTAAACCGCCCGGTGATCAACGGCGGAATCGTCCTGAAATCACACGCAGGGCAGAAATACACGACAGACGCCGTATCAGCGGCGCACGTGATCCGGCTGTGCCGCGCTCACGGAATCAAGATGCAGAGATTTGTGAACCGGTCAGATCAGGCTGGCGGCTCAACGCTGGGAAATATTGCGAACACACAGCTCTCGATGAATACGGCAGATATCGGGCTTGCGCAGCTCGCCATGCATTCAGCTTATGAGACGGCAGGCACGGAGGATCTGAAGTCGCTGGCTGAATTCTGCAGATACTTTTATGAAGAAGCACTGGCGCCGGTTGCAGAGTACTGATTAAGGAAGCGGACCTTAAATCACAGGACTTCTCTTATAAGAGGAGCGTGTTCAGAGAAAAAGATGAAAATCAGAACCTGCTTTACGCATACAGGCATACCAGGCCAGAGCCCTCCTTTTATGCAGGCTGTGAATCACAATAGACGAACGAAAATAATGTCGAAAAATGCTTGACACGTCCCGAACAGAATGGTAGACTAAAAAAGCTTCACAAATGAAGCTGCTGTATTCTGGTTCGCAGGAATGCAGTTTCTTTTTCTTAAGAAGCACCAAAAGAAAAGACAGGATCATTTGATTCGGGCATGGAGAAGTACCCAAGCTGGCCGAAGGGGCTCCCCTGGAAAGGGAGTAGGTCGTTAATAGCGGCGCGAGGGTTCAAATCCCTCCTTCTCCGCTTATTTGAATGGACTCTGCATTTGTGGAGTCCATTATTTTTTACTGAAAATGAGGGGATTTTATGTATTGCAAACAGGGGGATTTTACATTTTGTAACCCAAAACAGTTAAAAAGGCAGAAAAGTGCTTGACTTGCGTGTTTGGCGGTGTTATATTATTTAAGCTGTCCGCTAAATACGCGGACTTACGCACCTTGAAAATAAAATAGTACAACCAAACGAACCTGAAATCCATGTGCCATATTTGCGGAAGCAAATGTGGTGCCAAGTAACGCCGCAAGGCGTTACAGAATTCCTTAAATTTATAATTTCAGAACGAAACCAAACAGTAGATAAAACGGACGAAGCGAAGCTACGTTCAACTGAATGGGATTAAACATTAAAATAGAGAGTTTGATCCTGGCTCAGGATGAACGCT
>JAFVEX010000039.1 GCA_017475785.1 Eubacterium sp.
AAAAGGAAAAGCGAATCCGGTTCTCCAGACAATCATGTGCTTCGGATCCGGACTGACAGCGGGTCTTTTCGGCATTAATCTGCTGTTCCTGATTTATCTGGAGCGCACATCCAAAAACCGCGAAGAGTTCCGCGGGAGTATCTGTCTGGTTTTCCTTCTGGAGAATATCTTCCGCGCGTTTATGTACACATTCAATCACATTTTTACGCCGTTTACGCTGAAAATGTCCTTGATCACGGTTCCTGCCGCGCTGATCGGAATGTTTGTCGGTCTGCAGATTGACAAGCACATCGACGAGAGCAGGATCAAAAAGCTGGTCGTTTATGTGTTTATCATCGGCGGTATCAGCACAGTCGTGCGCGCGCTGATCCTGAAGGCATGAGGGGATATCTATGATTCAAAAAGAAGAATTCGGGAAACTTGGCAGCCAGGAGACAACGTCTCTCTACACGATCAGATCCGCTGCGCTGACCGCGCAGATCACAGATTTTGGCGCGACGCCGGTTTCGCTTTTTGTGAACAGACAGGATGGCAGCGCTCCGGTCGACGTGGTGCTGGGGTATGACACTGCTGCGGGGTATGAAGCGGATGACGCGTATCTGTCCGCGCTGATCGGGAGATTTGCCGCGCGGATCGAAGACGGGCATTTTTTCCTGAACGGAAAAGAATACAGGACTGATGTCAACGAAGGGAAAAACACGCTGCACAGCGGGTTCCACGGATACCACAAGCGTCTGTGGCGCGCGGATGAGCAGACCATGTCAGAATCGCAGATCACTTTCACCCTGCACAGTGACGACGGAGACCAGGGCTTCCCCGGAAACGTGGAGCTTTCTGTAACCTATTCAGTAAATGACACCGGAGATTTCCGGATTTATTACAGAGGTGTCTGTGACCAGGACACGCCGCTCAATCTGACAAATCACATCTACTGGAATCTGAATGGACAGGGCGTCGGCGATATTCTTGGGCACCGTGTGCGGATATCTGCGGACAGTTTTACACCGGTGCGCGGCGCAGACTGCATTCCGACAGGAGAAATCCTTCCGGTACAAGGCACGGTTTTCGATTTTTCAGACTGGAGGGAGATCGGAGAGAGGATCGACGCAAAAGAGGATCAGGTGAGCTGGACAGGCGGATATGACCACAATTATTGCCTGTCTGCAGACAGAGGTCACGGTAGTCAGGGACAGCTGACAACTGCGCTGGAAGCATGCGGAGATCGCAGCGGGATCCAGATGACCGCGCGCACAAGCCTGCCGGGATTTCTGTTCTATACCGGCAACAATCTGACGCCGAGAAGTGGAAAACGCAGCGCCGAGTATCGCAGACGCAGCGGATTCTGCGTGGAGACACAGTATTATCCGAACTGCGTCAACGAACCGGACTTTCCGTCCTGCATTCTGCACGCAGGTGAAATTTATGAGGCAGAGACGGTGTTCTCATTTAAATGAGACTGCAGTTGAGGGAGGATGATGCATCCTCCCTCTTTTTGAAGTCTTATCGTGGCAGAGAACCGTCCCCTGTCATCCGGCGACTGTCGTGGCAGAGAACCGTCCCCTTTATCATTCCGACGCGATAGAGTTCCTTCCCAGCCAGATAATTCACATCACCCGATAGAGCTCCTTCCCAGCCTGATAAATCACATGGCGCGATAGAGCTCCTTCATAGCCGGATAGATTTTGCGGAAGACCTGGTATCGTTCTTCATAACACGCCGTCAGTTCAGGATCCGGACTGATAGATCCGCAGAATTTTACGATCTGATCTGCCGCCTCGTCCAGTGACGCATAGCGGCCGCGCCCGCGTGCCGCGAGCATTGCCGCGCCCAGTCCCGGGCCTTGTTCTTCCTCAAGCAGATCCAGGCGTACGTTTAACACGTTCGCGAGGATGGTTTTCCACACGTCGGATTTCGCGCCTCCGCCGCACAGGGTGCTGTGGTTAATTGTAATGCCAAGTGCGCGCGCGGATTCTGCCATATCACGGAAGGCGAAGGCAACGCCCTCCAGGACGGCCTGCGTCATCTCGGCGCGTGTGGTGTCCATACGCATTCCCGCAAAGGCTCCGCGCGCATATGGATCATTCAGGGGCGCGCGCTCGCCCATCAGATAGGGCAGGAAGAAGACGTGATTTTTTCCCAGATTATCTGGATTAATGGAAGCCTGCAGTCCTTCATAGTCCGTTGACTCGCAGATTTCTTCCACCCACCACTTCAGGCAGGAGGCGGCAGAGAGCATGCAGCCCATCAGGTGATAATTGCCTGCGGCGTGCGCGAAAGCGTGTGTGGCGCCGGTCGGATCCATGCGGAATGACTCGCAGGGAAGGAAAATGGTGCCGGAGGTTCCGAGTGAAAGGTTGCACTGTCCCTCGTGCAGGCATCCCGTTCCGACAGCTGCGGCGGCATTATCGCCCGCACCAGCGACGACCGAGACATAATGTCCATTGTTGCCAGCCTGAGATGCTGCAGCTGCTTCGCAATCCGGGTTTGTGTTATCAGGCTGAGAACCTGCGGCCGCTTCGCCATCCGGGCTTCCGGAGTCGCCAGACTCATTCTGCAGATGAAGTGTTTCATGGCCTGGAAGCCCCAGCTGTGCTGCCACATCGGCCAGTACACTGCCAATGATGTCACTGCTTTCGTGCAGCGCAGGCATCTGAGAATCCGTCAGTCCGCATATTGCAAGCATTTCTTCACTCCAGCACTTGCCGGCCACATCAAGCAGCAGCATGCCCGCAGCGTCAGAATAATCCGTGGCAAACACACCGGTCAGCCGGTAGTTGATATAATCCTTCGGCAAGAGAACCTTATGAATCCGGGCAAATAAATCCGGCTCATTCTTTTTCATCCACAGAAGCTTTGGCGCGGTAAATCCGGCGAACGCAATGTTTCCGGTACAGGCCTGGAGGCGTTCTGTTCCGACCTGTTGATTCAGATAATCCGTCTCTTCAGCAGTTCTTCCGTCATTCCACAGAATCGCAGGGCGCAGAACATGGTCGTCCGCATCCAGCGCGACCAGCCCGTGCATCTGCCCCGCGACGCCAATCGCGCCTACACGGTCGACGCCCTCGAGCAATTCCGGCATTCCGTCGACGATTGCGCTCCACCAGTCCTCAGGATTCTGTTCGGACCATCCCGGCTGTGGGAAGGAGAGCGGATAGCTGCGGGAGACGGTTCTGACCACCTGACCCTCATCTGACAAGAGCAGAAGCTTTACGGCGGAAGTTCCGAGGTCAATTCCAATATCGTACATGATGGATCCCTTTCGTTCATTCATTTTTCTTGCAGTTCTGATTTGTTGGGTTTTGCCGCTGTTTGTTCGCACATGATCACGCTGAATTTTGCGCTTTCCGCGCAGATTCTGGATATAAATGAAGGGCTGCCGCACTCGAAGAACAATTCAGTTTCGAATGCAGCAGTCCTGTAAAATCACCTGATATCAGGAGAACAGCACCTGGTTCACGATGCTTTCCAGATACTCCTGTCGTCCGGAACCCGGAAGCTCCGGCGCGCCCATTTTTGCCGCGTAATCAGCAAGTTCTTCCAGTGTCGTCTCACCCGCGCGAATCTTCGCGCCGATACCGCTCTGATAGCTTGCATAGCGGTCGGCGACGAACTGATCCAGTCTGCCGTCTTCGATCAGCGCGGCAGCTTTGATCAGACCGAGCGCAAAGGTATCCATGCCAAGGATATATGCATGGAACATATCTTCTGTCGTGTAGCTCGGACGGCGGGTCTTGGAGTCAAAGTTGAATCCGCCTGTCAGGCCGCCGTTTTTCAATACCTCGTACATGCAGAGGGTCGCGTCATATACATTGAACGGAAATTCATCTGTATCCCATCCAAGCAGCAGGTCGCCCTGATTCGCGTCGATGGAGCCGAGCATTCCGTTGATGGCGGAAATACGGAGGTCGTGCTGGAAGGTGTGACCCGCAAGAGTCGCGTGGTTCGCCTCAATGTTCAGCTTGAAATCTTTGTCCAGACCGTACTGGCGCAGGAAGCCGATCGCGGTGGCGGCATCAAAATCATACTGATGCTTCATCGGCTCCTTCGGCTTCGGCTCGATGTAAAAATCTCCCGTAAATCCGATGCTGCGGCCGTAGTCGACAGCCAGATGCATCAGCTTCGCGATATTTTCCTGCTCAAATTTCACGTCTGTATTCAGAAGTGTCTCATAGCCCTCACGTCCGCCCCAGAATACATAGCCGCGTCCGCCGAACCGGACGGTCAGATCCAGTGCCTTTTTGATCTGTGCCGCGGCAAAGCAGAATACATCCGCGGAATTGGTTGATCCGGCGCCGTTCATGAAGCGGGGATTGCTGAACATATTCGCGGTTCCCCAGAGGCACTTAATGCCCGTCTCCTGCATCTTTTTCTCGATGTAATCAGCAAGTTCATCCAGCCGGCGGTTGGTCTCGTTGATATCCTCCGCTTCGGGAACAAGGTCAACATCGTGGAAACAGAAGTACTCGATCCCCAGCTTCTGCATAAATTCAAATCCGGCGTCAACCTTTGCCCGCGCGTGTTCCATGGTGCCTGTCTCACTGGCTCCGAACGCCTTGCTGGCGGTCTCACGGCCGAACATGTCGGAACCTGCCGCGCAGAGATTGTGCCACCACGCCATCGCGAAGGGGAGGTGTTCCTTCATCGGCTTACCGGCAATGATGCGGTCCGCGTCATAGTACTTGAATGCCATCGGGTTCTTTGAAGCCTGGCCTTCATACGGGATAACAGGGATGTTTGAAAATAATTCTGACATAGTGGTACTCCTTTTCTTGTGGTGCTTTATAGATTGGCGTAAACTTATGACATCGACTTAAATTTGTTTCCCGGAATTTGGGAAAAGCGTTTAAAATGCTTTATCGGCTGCACATCTGATGATATGATTATAGAGTCATCTGTATGATTGCACAATTACAATGTTGCGGGAGCAGTACGACAATCTTGCGTTTTTTCGTTTTACTTAGGTTCGCCCTAAACACCCGTCCGCCGGACGGGCAGAGCCGCGCTAAGTCCGCTTGCGTAATTTGTTCAAAACGACTGCCTCCGATGGCCAGAATCTGCTTTGCCTTCGGGGTGAAAAAGAACAAAAATAATAGAAATATCAGGAAGGTCAGGAAAATCATCATGGCAGCGCAGGAATTTGAAGTCATTACCGGCGAAAAAATACACCACTGTAAGGTCTTCTTCAACGATATAACGTACAGGAATTTCCACTATCACGGCGCATTTGAGGCGTTTTTGGTGATGGAAGGTGAGGGGTGCGTCAATCTTCCCGGGAAAACGATTCCTGTGCAAAAGGGTTCTCTGATTCTTCTGAATCCTGATGAATCGCATGAAATCGACGCATTCGGCGGTCATGTCCTGCTTCTGCTGATGCAGGTCTCGCGGCAGTTTTGCGAAGCTTATCTGACAGATTTCAGGAGCCTCCGCTTTCTGCAGCATGACCTGTCGGATCGCGCGGGGCTTCCGGGCAAGGCAGGCTCCCCGGAACTCAAAAAGAATATGCTGGAAGCTGCCAGACTGTATTTTACAGAGCCGCCGCATTATCAATATGCATTTCTCAGTCATGTGATCAGGATGTTCGGGGAGCTGCTTGACACCATTCCATATGAAACAATCAGCGCGCATGACAGCACGGCATTGTTGAAGCGCACACGCCGCATGAACCGCCTGTTAGATTATATTGACAAGAATTACAGCAGTCCGATCCGGCTGCAGGATCTGGCGGATATGGAAGGGTTGACCGTAACACACCTGTCGCATCTCTTTACAGAACAGCTGGGTGTCTCATTTCAGACTTATCTGAACAATTTGCGTTTTGAGCGCGCGGCGTCCATCCTCTCATCACGGCGTATAGCCGTCAGTGAGGCTGCTTATATCTGTGGGTTTTCCGACCCGAAATATCTGAACCGGATGATGCAGAAGCGTATGGGGTGCACAGCTGTTGAATTTCGGGACAGAGCTTTTTCGACGCAGCAGAATGAGCCTGACGGGACGGGTAAAGTGAAGACGGGTGGAGTAAAGCAGACTGGAGGAACAAAACTGGCCAGCAGAGCAGGAGACGAAGGGATCTCTAAAGGGAACTCTAAACGGGCTGGCAGTGTGAAACCGGCTGGCGCCGCTCAGCAGAAAAGTGACATGCAAAAAAAACCGGGAGGGACGCTGGAGCGGCATCTCACAGCAGAAGAGTCGGTGGAGCTGCTGACGGGGCAGTTCACAGACTCTTCTAATGATCCGGAATATCAGGATTCTTCCTGCTCATCCGGGCTGTCCGGCCTGACCTGATCCGCCAGCCCCGGCGTCGTGTATGTCTTGCGGTATTTGCGCGGAGAGAGTCCGACCTGCTTCTGGAACTGAATGTTGAAGTTGTTCGGATTGGAGAAGCCTACCTGGCTGGCAATTTCCGTGATGGTACGCCGCGTGGTGATCAGCAGCGTCTGCGCCTCTCCGATTCTCCGCCGGATGATGTAATTCATCGGAGAGTAACCAGTCTCCTCCTTGAAAATGTGCGCAAGATAATACGTGCTGATATGGAACTCCTTGCTGATGGACTGCAGGGAGAGATCATTCATATAATTGGTATCCAGATACTGCCGGATGTCCATGATCAGAGAAGACTGTCCGGGAAGTGTGTCGTCTTCCTCTGTATTTCCCGCGATATTCAGCACCAGGGCGAGAATGGAGAGCATCAGATACTGGCACGTCTCCTCAATGCCCGGCGCGTTTGAAACGAGAAGCTCGTAAATGGAGCGGAACAGGCTGTTGAATACCTCGTAGTGTTCTTCCGTCGGAAAAACCGGGCGGGTGTTCGGTCCGATCAGGTGGTTTTCCGGAAGACCTGGCACCTGCAGGTTGTCGAGCGCAATCGCGTAATACGCGACATTGTCCTGTTCCTCCAGCAGATCATCGTGCAGCGTCCCGCAGTTTGTGATGACCATGTCGCCCTTCTTGATCGGGAAAACCTGGTGGTCGATGACGTAGCGGGACGTACCGCTGCGCACAAACAGAAGCTCACACCGGTCGCTGTGGTTGTGCAGGATTCTGGTGTGGTGCGCGTAGTCTACATGGATGTTACTGGCAGACAAAAGCCGCGGCGTCGTTCCATCCGCAAAAGAAGATGCCGCCTCTCGTTTGACAAAACATTGAATCATAAAGCGCCTCATTTCTATGAGATCTTTTCAGAACGCCCATTTCCTTAAAGCCATTTTCTTAAAGCCATTTTCTTAAA
>JAFVEX010000040.1 GCA_017475785.1 Eubacterium sp.
AGGAAGTGCTCCATCGCGTACTTCTGATCTTCGGTCGCGAAGCACTGCGCGAAGCAGTTGCCTTCGAACTTCAAAGCGGAATTGAGATCTGTCTGGTAGCCGACGTTGACTGCTTCTTTTACGAGAGAAACAGCGATCGGAGCCTGTGCCGCGATCTCGTTCGCGAGCTTCATCGCTTCATCCATGAGGCTCTCGATCGGATATACATAGTTTACAAGACCCATATCCAGCGCATCCTGTGCGGTGTAGGTAGCGCGTGCGGTGTAGAGGATCTCTTTTGCCTTGCCGAGGCCGACGAAACGAGCCAGTCTCTGTGTGCCGCCGCAGCCCGGTGTAATGCCGAGGCCGACTTCCGGCTGGCCAAATGTCGCGTTCTCAGAGCAGATGCGGATATCGCAGGACATAGCAAGCTCAACGCCGCCGCCCAGGCAGAATCCGTTGATCGCCGCGATGACCGGACGCTTGAAGTTCTCGATCATCCAGCAGACGCGGTTGGAATTATTTCCGAACTGCTTGCCTTCCTCAACTGTCAGCTTGGACATCTCGGAGATATCTGCGCCTGCCACGAAGGACTGAACCTCTTTGCCCTTCTTGTTGATGGTGGAAGATCCGGTCAGGACGACACAGTAAACATCTTCCATTGCAGCGACTTCGCCAAATGCCTCTTCCAGCTGTGAATACATATCTGTGGAAAGAGCGTTCATGGCTTTCATATGCTCGATTTTAACGATAGCTACATGATCTTTTTTCTCAACTACTACATCTGTCATTGCCATTTTTTTGTCTCCTTAGTTGTTCCCTCATCGAGGATATATCCCTCGATGAGGGGCCGCAGTTACAAAGTACTTTTATTTAACGAATCACTCCAGACCCATCGGCTCGTCGCGGAAGATGCGAGCGTCCATCAGTTTGACTGTGCCGTCCTCCTGATACTCGATCTTCGGCATGAACTCCATCTGATCCAGAACATCCTTCTGAAGGTCGATGCCCGGCGCGATCTCGATGAGGGTTACGCCGTCCTTGCGCAGTTCGAAGACTGCGCGCTCTGTGACGTAGAGAACCGGCTGGTTAACAGAATTCGCATAGTCGCCGGAGAATGTAATCTGCTCGACTTTGTTGACGAATTTCTTCTTTCCGCCTTCCTGATCGATGACCAGCTTGCCGTCTTCGCAGTGAATCTTCAGACCCTTCGCTGTGAAGGTGCCGCAGTAGACGACCTTCTTTGCGTTCTGGGTGATGTCGATGAATCCGCCAGCGCCTGCCAGACGTGTGCCGAACTTGGAGACGTTCAGGTCGCCGTTCGGAGCGGTCTCTGCGAGGCCGAGGAACGCTACATCAAGGCCGCCGCCCTGATAGAAGTCAAACTGTACATTGTGCGGGATGATGCACATGGAGTTCGCCGCGCCGCCAAACTGTGTTCCGCCGTACGGAACGCCTGCGATGGAGCCTGCCTCGACGGTCAGTGTCATCTTGTTGGAAATGCCTTCCTCTGCCGCGACGTTCGCGATCTTCTCCGGGGCGCCGGTTCCGAGGTTGACGATTGCGTCATTCGGAAGCTCCATAGCCGCGCGGCGCGCAAGAACCTTCTTCGCGTCAAGCGGAATCGGCGGGATTGCGTCTACCGGGATGCGATACTCGCCGGAGAGCGCGCCGTCGTACGGTGTGCCGATGCACTGCAGATTGTCCTCGTCAGAGCCGACAACAACTGCGTCAACGTAGATACCAGGAATGACGACCAGTCTCGGATCCAGCGTGCCGGCCTCGACGATCTTTTCTGCCTGGATGATAACCTTACCGCCGGAGTTCTTTGCCGCCTGGCACATTGCTGTGACATCAAGCGGTCCGATCTCACGGTGAACGGTGCAGTTGCCAAGCGTATCAACATAGGATGCGCGGACAAATACAACGTCAATCGGCATTGCCTTGTAAAGCAGCAGTTCTTTTCCGCCGATTTCGATCAGCTCAACGATGTCTTCTTTTGTGAAGGTGTTAAGCTTGCCGCCCTCGTTACGCGGATCAACAAAGGTGTTCAGACCGACATGGGTGATCGTTCCGACCTTGTGTGCTGCGATATCTCTGTACATATGTGTTACAACACCCTGCGGGATATTGTAAGCTTCGATCTTGTTCGCGAGCGCCAGATCGCCGAGCTTCGGCGCGCGATCCCAGTGTCCGCCGATGACGCGCTTGACAAGACCTTCATGACCATAGTGGTCGCCGCCGGTGCCATCGCGGTGTCCCTGACCTGCCGCGAAGAACAGTGTCAGATCTCTGGGATGACCGGTCTCCAGGAAACGTTTCTCGAGTGCCTTGGAAAGTGCTTCCGGGCACGCGCAGCTGACAAATCCGCCAGTGGCGATGGTAACACCATCATCGACCATCATAGCAGCTTCTTCAGCACTGATAATGTTTACTTTTTTCATTGGGCTCATTTACCTCCATACATAGATTTACAGTTACAGAAACTCAGTTTCTTTGTCCGATGGACACAATCGCATCCTGCACCTCGTCCTCCGAGGTGCAGATGATGCGACGATCAGCATGGATCTCTTCATAGAGATAAGGACACTGTGTGCAGCCGCGAATAATCAGAAGGGTGTCGTAATGCTCGTCCTGGCGGGCGATCTCAAATTCCGCCGCGCCGCTCGTCTCCTCCTTAATTCTGCGGTAAGCCGCCCCGCGGTCATACCGCGGATTACATCCCCCGCAGAACTTCACAGCACACTTTTTCATATATTATTTACCTTCGATGTGCGCGATGTGCTTCGCCAGTTCCTTCTTCGCCTGCAGGTTGCCCTGACGGGGAATCATAATGCGCTGTGCCTGCGGAGAACCTGCGCCGTGCATGGACTCCGGCAGATAGCCGACTGCGGCGGTACCCATCGTGATGTTCTCGATCAGGCGGAGAATCCGCATTCTGTCCTCTGTCGGAACGGACGCGACGCCCTTGAGGTACTTCTCGATGTACGGCTGCAGCTCCGGATTTCTGTAGTCTGCCTCGGACGGCTGCGTAACCATCAGGCCGCCTGCCAGATCCTGCGCGAGACGCGCGATGTCGTACGGGAATCTGGTGATGTTCTGCTTGCAGACATTTGCCAGAAGCAGATCAATCAGATAGCCGCCGGACTTCGTCGGAGCGCCCTGGGAGGAGCACGCGATACCGCAGCTGTACAGGGTCTCGTTCAGATGAATCATCTCGATCAGTTTGTCTTTGACATGAGATGCCTTCGCGCAGCCTGCCATCTCGACCGCAACTGCTGTCGCGCCGATCAGGACATCGCCGACACCGACCTTGCAGCCGCCATAGGACTGACGGTGGAAGCCTGCGAAGCGCTCTACGATCATGCCCGCGAACGCAACTTCACCATTGAGATAGATGTTCTCATTCGGAATAAATACGCGGTCGAAGATTACAAGGACTTCATGTCCGCCGTAGGTCTGGTTGCCCACGTCAATGCTGTTGTACTCTTCCAGCTTTCTGGTGTCGCAGGACTGACGTCCGTAGATCAGCGTGATGCCTTCTGCGTCTGTCGGACATGAGAAGCAGATCGCATAGTCCTCGTCGCCCTCACGCATGGAAATCGTCGGCATAACCAGAACCTCGTGGGAATTCACATAACCGGTCTGATGAGCCTTTGCGCCTGTTACATAAACGCCGTCCTCTGTGCGCTCGACGACATGCAGGAACAGATCCGGATCAACCTGCTTGGAAGGAGCGAGACCTCTGTCGCCCTTAACGTCTGTCATGGCGCCGTCAACCGCGAGATCTTCATCCTGTACACGGGTCAGGAACTTTACGAATTTCTCATGATAATTTGTGCCGCACGCTTCGTCGATCTCATAGGTTGAGCTGTAAACAGCGTTCATTGCGTCCATACCGACGCAGCGCTGGAAGCAGGCACCTGATTTCTGGCCGAGAAGACGCTGCATTTTGACCTTCTTGATCAGATCGTCTGTGCTCTGATGGATATTCGTGAAACGGTTGATCTTCTTGCCGGTCAGATGAGAAGTCGCGGTCATCAGATCGTCGTACTCCGGATCCTCTGCCAGCTCATATGTAAGCGCGAAGGAATTCAGAGACGGGCGGATAATCGGATCGTTCACCGGATCTTCTACCTTCTTGCCAAACATCCACAGATTCAGATTCAGTTTTTTCAGGGACTCAATATACTGGTCTTTTGTCATCATAAGACTAAGATATCCTTTCTCTTTTTTAGAACAAAGTCCGCAAGCGGACTTCAGCTCCCTCACCCTTCTCACTCATGAGGAGAGCTTGCGGGACTTTGAGCGGCCCTGCTCGTCCAGTGGACGAGCGTTTAGGGTGGACCGAAGTGGAACGAAGACCGCTGCTGGTCACCACAGGTGACACATTCCTTGCAGCAGCGTGCGCATCCAGCGGAGCGTTTTGCTTTATAGATAATTCAAGGAATTTTCTATAAAGGCGCAAAACGCTGACCGGCTGATAGACAGCCAGCCAGCGTTTTATCTTATTCTACCTTAGAAGCACTCGCGGTATACGCGCATGGACAGTTCCTTTGTCCACGGAAGCACATAGGAGTTGGTAATCAGTCTCTGCTGGTTAGCTTCTACAGAATCAGCAAATGCCTCAATATCTTCTTCTTTGAATCCATACTCATGGAGCGGCTTCAGCGGAAGAACCTTCTCAAGGAGTTCATTCAGATACGGAATTGCGTTTGCGACTTCACATCCTGTGATTCTCGCAACGAGCTCTTTGAACTTCATGATCTCGCCATCCGGATCCTTCTCGTCGTAGATCTCAAGGATCTTGCCGAACAGAGCGTAGTTGGACTCACCGTGCGGTACATGATAGGTGCCGCCCAGCGGGAAGCTCATGCCGTGAACTGTCGCGCAGCCAGCCTTCAGGAATGCGATACCAGCCATGTTGGAAGCGGTAACGAACTCATCCAGATATCCAAGACGGGCATCTGGTCCGTCTTCGCCGATGCGGCGGAAGCCTTCGAGAATCAGCTCCATAGCCTTGATGGAATACATCTCGGAGGTCATGGTCTTTCTGTGCGGAGACAGGAAGGACTCTGTTGCATGAATCAGCGCGTCAATCGCAGAGGTGGCAAAAGGTCTGTACGGAAGTGTCTCAAGGAACTTCGGAATCATAACGACCTTGTTCGGGATAATATCATCGGATACCAGACCGAGCTTTGTCTCGCCGCCTGTCAGAACGCCGTCTTTCTCATCCTTAACGATTGCGACAGAAATGTTTGTGACCTCAGAACCTGTTCCGCAGGTGGTCGGAATCGCAATAACTTCCTTCTCGTGGATAACCGGCTCTCTCTTGAAGTACATCTCATGCACGGAAGTCGGGCGCTTGCAGCCAAGCAGCTTACAGAGATCCATGATTGCGCCGCCGCCGACCGCGATGACTCTGTCATAGGAATCGTACTTGATGTCTTCATACATCATCTCGATCATTTCCTCTGACGGCTCAAGCAGTCCGTATTTCTCCTGGAAGACATACTGACACGGAAGGTTGTAGGACTCCATGAACGGCTTGTAGATGAACTCGTTCGTCAGAACGACGTCTCTCTCGCCCAGTCCAAACTCTTCTGCGAGCTGGCCAAAATCAGCCATCTTATAGATGGTCGGGGCAATAATAATTTCTCTTTTGTCAGCCTGTAAAGCTTTGCTGAATTCATCCATAATCATTTTCTCCTTTGTATAAAATGAAATTAAAACGTCCAGTAGATATTATATCAGATAGCGGTTTAATTGTGAACGAAGTTTTCAAAGATTTTTCGTGAAATTATTGTCGAATTCCGTTGAAAACCTATGTTTTCTTGTTGCTTCTGCACAGAAATTTTGCCGAATCACTCATCTTCAAACAGTTTCTGTTTTTATTGCATAAGTGTTTATTAACTCTCATCTCCACTGCCGGCGGCGTTCTCCTGAGCACCCGCAGCTCCCTTCCCGGCGTGCAGCCTCGCCAGATGGATATACTCCTCTGCGCTCTCCACATTTCCGCTGATTTCATCTTCTGTCATCGGGCGCCGCACCTTACATGGACTGCCAAAAGCGATATGCCCGTCCGGAACTTCCATTCCGCCCGGCACCAGCGCGCCCGCGCCGATCAGACAGTCACGGCCGATCTTCGCGCCGTTGAGCACAATCGCGCCCATGCCGATCATCGAATTGCTGCCGATTTTGCATCCGTGCAGGATTGCGCCGTGGCCGACTGTCACACCTTCACCGATTTCAATCGGGAATCCGGCGTCCACGTGAAGTACAGCATTATCCTGAATATTTGTGCGCGCGCCAATCTCCATTCTGTCTGTGTCCGCGCGGAGAACGGCATTGTACCAGATACCGCAGTCCTCTCCGATCGTCACATCCCCGAAAATCACACTTCCTGTCGCGCGGAAAACACTTTTATCTATCCTGCCCATTTCCTGATCCCTCCTTTTATGAAGCTGCTTTTGCAGTCAGCACTCCCGCCATCCTCATCATTGTATCGATTTTCAAAGATTTCTTCAACCCCGGCCGCTTTCCGGCGCCTGACGTCACGGTCTGTTCACATCTCTATGGTATGATAACAAACTAAGATTCACTTGCAGGCAAACCCGCATGGTCTCATGACTTTTGGCGCTGTAATCAAATCATATCTCTGGAAGGAAAGGAGAACGATATGAAGAACGATCAAAAACGCTCCCGGAGCCGGTTTCACTCTGCCGCGGCAGCCGCGATTCTGATAGGCGTCCTGCTGGCCGCCTCCTCTTTTTCGGCATGTGGTAGTTCAAAAAACAGTGCTTCCTATAACGGAACGGGAAGCGCAGCCACAGAGGCCGCATACGACGGAGATTATGGTACGCCGTCATACGCGGCGGCAGATGATGTTGCGGAGGAGGCCGCGTGGGACGAAGACTGGGAAGCCGAGACGGCGGATGCCATTGATTCCGACATGCCTGCGGACGGTGACGAAACCTCAGAGAAGGAATATAAAAATCTGGACAAAATTGTCTACAGCTGTTACGTGGATCTGCAGACCCTCGAATATGACAAAAGTGTCTCTGCGCTGAAGGCGGCAATCAAATCTTCAGGCGGAATCATCCAGTCAGAGACGGAGCGCGACAATGACTACAACTGGTATTACAGCGAGGACGGCAGCCGCTCCGCAAATAACCGCGCGCTGGATATGACCGTGCGGATCCCGTCTGACAAATACGATGCCTTCGTCGCGTCTCTGGAGGATTACGGAAAGGTACTCAGCAAGACGCAGAACGCAGACAACATCAGCAAAACGTACAACGATACTTCAACGTACATTTCTTCCCTGGAGACGGAGCAGAAACGTCTTCTGGAAATGATGGACAAAGCCGAAACCATCGAGGACATGATGGCTGTCGAGGAGCGCCTGACCGAGGTGCAGCGGCAGCTCAATCAGCACAAAACAACACTCGAGGCGATGGACATGGATCTGGCTTATTCGACAGTCACGCTGAATCTGCAGGAAGTGCAGAAAATCGCGAACGACCCGGTGCCGTCTGATTCCTTCGGCACCCGCGTGAAAAAAGCCTTTCATAACGCATGGACCGCGTTTGCAGAATTCTGGGAGGATTTCCTCTTCGCGATGATTTATCTGCTTCCGGCTATTCTGGTCATCGGCTTTATCATCTGGCTGGTTCTCTTCCTGACGCGCAAGAAACGCAGGGCGCGCAAAGAGCGCAAGGCGGCTGACCGCGCGATGTATGAGGATCTGAGACGGCGCGCGCAGGAGGCACAGATGAACTCCGTTTCTTCGAATCCTGATAAAAAAGAATAGGGTGCTTTAAACCAGATCGCGTGCAGTGAGAGATTCATCGGGCTCGCCCGTATGAATCGTCTTACTGCACATCGACTGTTTTGGGGCGCGGAGTAAGCCTGCCGGGCAAGCCGGCAGGTTTTTTGATGCGGACAATTTCTCATAATTCTTGCCGAATATTGATCCATTCATTATAATGATTGTGAACCATCAAATTGAGTTATAAGTAATTGGCGGCTTTAACGGGAATGAATATGGATAAAGACTGCTGAAAGGAGCTTGTCATGGAAAAATCAAAGGTGTTTTTTACTGATTTCCGCACAGAAATGAATGTGCCGATCGCCTCGAAGCTGCAGAAGCTCTGCCGGCGGGCGGGTATCGGCGAGATTGAGATGGAAGGAAAATTTGTCGCAATCAAAATGCATTTTGGCGAGCTTGGAAACCTTGCCTACCTCCGTCCGAATTATGCCAAAGCTGTAGCAGACCTTGTAAAAGAAAACAACGGTCTGCCGTTTCTGACAGACTGCAACACACTGTATCCGGGCAGCCGCAGACATGCTCTTGAGCATCTGGACTGCGCAAATATTAATGGGTTTAATACAATAACAACCGGCTGCCAGATCATTATAGGCGACGGACTGCGGGGAACCGATGACATTGAAGTCCCGGTGCCGAACGGAGAATACTGTAAGACTGCATTTATCGGCCGCGCAATCATGGACGCGGACATCGTGATCAGTCTGACACATTTTAAGGGACATGAAATGGCCGGCTTCGGCGGAGCGGTCAAGAATATTGGTATGGGCTGCGGGAGCCGCGCCGGGAAAATGCAGCAGCATGACAGCGGCCATCCGCGTATTCGTGAGCGAAAATGCCGCGGCTGTCAGCGCTGCGCAAAAGAATGTGGTTCCAACGCGATATATTATGAAGACGGAAAGGCACACATCAACCAGGAGCTGTGCAAGGGCTGCGGGCGTTGTATCGGTGCCTGTTCCTTCGACGCAATCGTGAATGCCAACTGGGACGCGCCGCAGCTGCTCGGCCGCAAAATGGCTGAATACACCGCTGCTGTCTGTGCGGGAAGACCATGCTTCCACATCAGCCTGATTACTGATGTATCCCCAAACTGCGACTGTCACGCAGAAAACGACGCCCCGATCCTCCCGGATATTGGCATGCTGGCCTCTCTCGACCCGATCGCGCTTGATCAGGCCTGTGTTGATCTTTGCGCAAAGGAGACGCCGATCCGGAACAGCCAGGTCGGTGACAATATGGCAAAACCGGATTTTCACGATCACGGCGATGTCTGGCACAACAGCAACCCGAACGTCGCGTGGGAAGACACTCTCATCCACGGCGAAAAAATCGGATTGGGCACGCGGGAATATGAGTTGATCACGATGTGATTCCTAAAGAAACACTGATTCATTCCTGCAGAGTATACCCGCTCACAAAACAACTTCCAAAAACACGGCGTGAGCGGATATATTCTGCGATAAGGACCTGTCACGAAATAAATCAAACAAATTGCGCAGAATGATTTCGTGACAGGTCCTATGTCTGGCAGATAATAACGTTAGCAAGTATAAACCGGGTTAAATCTCCCGTAAAATTTGTTCCAGACGCTCTGCCAGAAACAATTGTCCCCTCTCTGTATACATCACCGTTACATACTCGTTGCCGGGCATTCCCCCTTCTCTTGCATACAGGCCGGCTTCTTCCCCTTTCTCTGTTGGAACCCAGTTTTCCTTTCCACCCTCATTAATCACTTTTTTCTCAAGAAACCCATTAGCTCCCAGCCACCTGTTGATTGCGGCAGCGGAAGGTTTTTTAACATTTTTATCCTTCACCGGTTCTGCAAACTGATTCAAAACATGTGAAATAGACTGGTCCTCCCTGTAATGAAACTGATTCAATATCTCGATGGGGAACGGTTCTCTTGGCTGCGAAGACCTTTTTCCGACAATCCCATCGTTTTCTTTTGTCTCCCTCAGAACATCAAGTACAAAATGAAGGCAGCGAATCACATTGGGATTGTTAATAATTTCATCATCTGTCTCCTCATTGTTAAACGGATTTCTTCCATCTGCCATTCTGCTGAAGTAAACGATTGCTGTTTCCAGCTTCTTCATGTCAAACTCTCTCATGAGATATCACCTCCGCTAACCCGGAGTCTGTACTGCAGCAGATGTTCCTGTGCATCTCTTTCTGATAGATTAAAATGTCGAATCAGTTTCTGAACAATCTTTTCATCTGGTGTGTTCTCGTCCAGATTATCTGCTATCAGCACCTGGATTCCATGATCAACTCCCTGCTGAAGTCCTTGCTGGAGTCCTTGCTGGAGTCCTTGCTGGAGTCCCTGTCTTTCACCATTCTCAAATCCTGCTTTTTGTCCCTGCGTAAAACCTTCTTTCTCGCCTTTGGTGAAACCCTCTTTTTCACCCTGTTCAAAACCGGCTTTCATTGCAATATCAAAAATACTCATTTCCACTTTTTCCCATTCTTCTGATTGTTTTACCTCCCGGACAATTTCATCCAACTCTACAAGCGTATCTCCCTTTTTCGGGATGTCCGGATTATCCAGTGTGCTTCGCTTCATATACTGCAGCAGACTGATCAGATCCTCTCTGCCCCGGAGGCTTGTCATATTTAAAAAGATCTTTTCGGCACCGTCACCCAATTCCAGGTCAGGAATTTCTCTGCAGACATTCCTGAACGAATACATTGCAAGATCCATACCAAAAATATCTTCCTGTGTGATAAAAATAACATAAGTTGGCGGCAGGTTTTTATACTTTGTCTTTTTCCCGGCTTTTAAAACGGGGGTGTCAATCATGCTCTGATAAAATCTCGAACGCCTTCTGATTTCATCCTGCCTGGCCTCGTTCTGCATTTCTACAGAAAACTGTGTTTTATCAGTCGCTTCTCCCCATGCATCCAATCGAATCGCTCGTTTCTTTTCCCGGTTTAAAATAACCTCCTCTACCTTCACTTGCTTCAAATCTACAGAATATCCCATGATCGTACTGATAACAATCTCATACGCACGCTTGATTTTCATTGTAGAGAGAAATAATGCAAAGTCACTAAGATTCAGGTCTGTCTCTGACCACGGAAGATCGATGGTGTTTCGCTTATTTGACATATATATACCTCCTGTCGTTAATGGCGCAGGGGCTTCTATGTCCGTTCATACCCCTGCATATTCAATTAGCTCTGCAAGGGTTCTTGTGGAGATATCCACGCTCGATGCGGTTGATCCGCTAAGAAAGCACAAAGACTTGCATTGACATAACGATAATACCAGACCATGATTATGTATGCAAGTCTTTTTTGAAATTCAGCTTATACCATATGTTTCCGACTTCTCTAACCGTGAATTTCGATACCGCCAGCTTCCCTGTATTATATATCTCAATAACACCATTCCATCTGTTCCTCTGAGAAGGAACAAAATCCACAAGCGGACTTCAACTCCCCCATTCCCTCACTCATGAGGGGAACTGCGGACTTTCCGTTTCGGCTGCGCAACAGCAAAGCACCCAACGGGATCTGCTTTTGCAGAACCGTTGGGTGCTCTCTTTTAATCTGAAATATTTTAGGAAACACTGATTAATTCGGGCCGGTCTTCTCCCGGGAACTGAGCGGTGATGGATTAAATCAGCGTTTCCTTTATGCCCGATTTCCCAGCGCGATCCATTTCAGATACGCGTTGATAAATCCGTCCAGATCACCGTCCATGACGTCCTGAACCTGTCCTTTTTCGAACTCTGTCCGCAGATCCTTTACCCGCTGATACGGCTGCATGACGTATGAGCGGATCTGGTGTCCCCAGGCAATATCGGTAACCTCGCCCCTGATATCTGAGAGCTTCTCCGCGTGCTTCTCCATCTCCAGCATCAGCAGCTTGGACTTCAGCATCTGCATGGCCTTGTCCTTGTTCATGTGCTGGGAGCGCTCATTCTGGCAGGTTACGACGATTCCTGTCGGAAGGTGTGTGATACGGATCGCGGAGGACGTTTTGTTGATGTGCTGTCCGCCGGCGCCGCTGGAACGGTACGTATCCACACGGATATCTTCGTCCCGCACCTCAATATCAATATCCTGCTCAATTTCCGGCATGACATCGCACGAGACAAAGGAGGTCTGCCGCTTGCCGTTCGCGTTGAACGGGGAAATCCGCACAAGGCGGTGAACGCCTTTTTCTGATTTCAGGAAACCGTAGGCGTTTGTCCCGTTGACCTGGAACGTTACCGACTTCACGCCGGCCTCATCGCCCTCGAGGAAATCCAGTTCCTCAAGCTTAAAGCCTTTTCTTTCTGCCCACCTGGAGTACATGCGGTACAGCATGCCGCACCAGTCCATCGCCTCGGTGCCGCCGGCACCCGCATTGAGTTTCAGGATGGCATTACAGCTGTCGTACTCGCCGGAGAGCAGGGTCTTGATCGAGATCTCATCGAGACTCTTTTTAAAATCTTCCAGCATCTCCCTGATCTCCGGAACGACGGAGTCATCGTCCTCCTCCTGTCCCATCTCGATCAGGGTTTCCATATCTTCTTTTTGTGTCACCAGCTTCTGATATGTATCCCGGTCATCCTTCAGGCTTCCCAGTTCTTTGGTCTGCGCCGTCGCCTTGTCGGGGTCGTCCCAGAAGGTTGGCTCCTCCATGTTTCGCTCTATTTCCTGTATCCTTCGCTCCTTGTTAGCGAGGTCAAAGTGAATCCCTCACTTCCACGAGCGGCTGCTCGAGCGCAGCAAGTTCTGTCTTGAACTGCTCCAGCTCAACTACCATTCGCTTCACCTTCTTTCTTTTGTGAATATTTTAGTGTATAAGCTCTCGTCAGGCATGCAGATTTCGGGCACACTTGTGTGCACGACAAGCTGCAGGTCAGACGAGGCAACAGAAATGAGGACGTGTCCATACAACGGACGCAAGTCCGAATTTCTGTAGTGGCGCGAAAGCACCAACGGTGCGCAGCGGCACGTGAGCTTATACACGCCGCCAGACACCAACCGCAAGAAACTACTTGCGTCCGTGGCACTGCTTGTACTTCTTCCCGCTTCCGCACGGGCACGGATCGTTCGGATAGATTTTCTTTTCTTTTTTAACGGATTTTTTCGGGCCGCTCTCATCCTTATTGGTTCCGGTTACCTGCGCTACCTGCTCACGCTCTTCGGGGCGCTCCACCTGCACGCGGTACAGATACTGGACTGTCTCCTCCTGGATGCTCTCGGTCATCTCGTTGAACATGTCGTACGCAAGCATCTTGTACTCGACCTTCGGGTCGCGCTGGCCGTAGGCCTGCAGCCCGATGCCCTGCCGCAGCTGCTCCATATCGTCGATGTGGTTCATCCATTTCTGGTCAATGACACGAAGCAGTATGACGCGCTCCACCTCCCGCATCTGCTCCGGATCCGGGAATTCGGCTTCCTTCTCACTGTAGAGCGTGGACGCGCGCTTTTTCAGTTCCTGCTTAAGTTCCGCCTTGTTGAAACCCTTTACTTCATCTGCCTTGATCTTCTTCATCGGGATCAGGTCTGTCAGAACGCGGTTCAGCTGCTTCAGATCCCACTCTTCTGTGTCTGCGTCCTCCCCAATGCAGATATCGACGCAGTGATCCACCGTGTCGTAGATCATCTTGCAGATCGCGTCGCGCATATTGTCGCCGTCAAGCACATGGCGGCGCTCGTCATAGATGATCTCGCGCTGCTCGTTGTTGACGCTGTCGTAATCCAGCAGGTTTTTACGGATTCCGTAGTTATTGCTCTCGATCTTCTTCTGTGCGCGTTCAATCGCAGAGGTCAGCATCTTGTGCTCGATCTGCTCGCCCTCGGGAACGCCGAGGCTTTTGAACGTAGACATCAGCTTCTCTGAGCCGAACAGACGCATCAGGTCGTCCTCCAGAGAAATATAAAATCTGGACTCGCCGGGATCGCCCTGACGCCCGGAACGGCCGCGCAGCTGGTTGTCGATACGCCTCGCCTCGTGCCGCTCGGTGCCGATGATCTTCAGACCGCCGGCGGCGCGCGCCTCTTCGTCCAGCTTGATGTCCGTTCCTCGTCCGGCCATGTTCGTCGCGATCGTGATCGCGCCTGCCTCGCCGGCGTGGGAGACGATCTCTGCTTCCATCTCGTGGAACTTCGCGTTCAGCACTGAGAACTCATCCGCGCGGATACCGGACTGCTTGAGCATTTTCGCCAGCAGCTCAGATGTCTCGATCGTGATCGTGCCGACCAGAACCGGCTGGCGGCGCTCATGCGCCTCCTTGATTTCTTCGATCACCGCCCGGAATTTTTCTTTCTGCGTCATATAGACAGCGTCGTTGTTGTCCTTGCGGATGACCGGGACGTTCGTCGGAATCTCGATGACGTCCATGCCGTAAATCTCACGGAATTCTTCTTCCTCTGTCAGCGCCGTACCGGTCATGCCGGCCTTCTTTTCGTACTTGTTGAAGAAGTTCTGGAAGGTGATCGTCGCAAGGGTTTTGCTCTCGCGGCGCACCTTGACGTGTTCCTTTGCCTCGATGGCCTGGTGAAGGCCGTCCGAATAGCGTCGGCCGGGCATAATTCGCCCTGTAAACTCATCGACGATGAGTACTTCATTGTCCTTCACGACATAGTCCTGATCGCGGTGCATCAGATTGTGCGCGCGCAGCGCCAGAATGATGTTGTGCTGGATCTCCAGATGTTCCGCGTCTGACAGGTTGTCGATATGGAAAAACTGCTCGACCTTGTGGACGCCCTGCTCCGTCAGGGTGACCAGCTTCTCTTTCTCATTGACGATGAAATCGCCGGTCTCGATGATTTCCTCTCCCATCAGGGCGGTCATCTTGTTGACCTCGCCGGATGCCTCGCCGCGCTCCAGCTGCTGCGCCAGAATGTCGCAGGTCTCGTAAAGCTTCGTGGACTTTCCGCTGGAGCCGGAGATAATCAGCGGCGTGCGCGCCTCGTCAATCAGAACCGAGTCGACCTCGTCGATGATGGCGTAGACCAGCCCCCTCTGCACCAGCTGCTCCTTGTAGATGACCATGTTGTCGCGGAGGTAGTCGAAGCCGTCCTCATTATTCGTGACATAGGTGATGTCGCAGTTATAGGCGGCGCGGCGCTCCTCGCTGTTCATGGAGTTCAGGACGCAGCCGACGGTCAGGCCGAGAAATTCGTGAACCTTACCCATCCACTCCGCGTCACGGTTTGCCAGATAGTCGTTGACCGTGATGATGTGGACGCCTCTGCCTGTCAGCGCGTTGAGATACGCCGGCAGCGTGGAGACAAGCGTCTTACCTTCACCGGTTTTCATCTCGGCGATACGCCCCTGATGGAGAATAATTCCGCCGATCAGCTGAACCCGGTAATGCTCCATGCCGAGCACGCGCCGGGCAGCTTCTCTCACGGTGGCAAACGCCTCCGGAAGAATGTCGTCGAGTGTCCTGCCCTCTGCGAGCTGTTCCTTAAATTTACGGGTATTGGCACGCAGCTCCTCGTCTGACATCTGCATCATCTGATTACGCATCCCCTCGATCTGGTCGACCAGAGGCGTAATCCGCTTCAGTTCGCGCTGGCTGTGCGTGCCAAAAATTTTCTCAGTAAACTTCATGCTGTATTACATGCTCCTTATATCTTGATTGTTCTGCCGGTGACCTGCCAGGTCATGACTCCGGCTCAATCAGGCCATACGTATTGCCTTTCCGCTTGTACACGACGTTGACTTCATTTGTCTCCGCGTTGCAGAATACAAAGAAGCTGTGGCCGAGCAGTTCCATCTGTACGCAGGCATCCTCCGGATACATCGGCTCAATGTCAAACCGCTTGGAGCGGACGATCTTGATATCCTCGTCCTCCAGATATTCATTGTCGATGTAGGCCTTCTGGAAGTTCTCCGCGGACTGCTTTTTGTCGACGATTTTATTTTTGTACTTGCGGAGCTGGCGCTCGATGACTTCTTCTACCAGATCAATAGAGACATACATGTCATTGCTTACCTGCTCCGAACGAATGATGTTCCCCTTGACCGGAATCGTGACTTCAATTTTCTGGCGCTCTTTTTCAACACTCATTGTAACGTGTACATTTGTGTCCGGCTTGAAGTAGCGCTCCAGTTTTCCAAGTTTTTCTGTGACTGCTTTTCGGAGTCCGTCTGATACTTCGAGATTTTTTCCACTGATGGTAATGTTCATACATTGGCTCCTTTCTTTTTTATACTTCCCTACAGCAGCTTGCAGCCGCAGTTCGGGCAGAATTTCGTGCCGGTGGTCTTCGCGCCGCAGTTCGGGCAGTAATTGGGAATCTGCTGTGCCGCGGGCGCCGTATAGACAGCCGGGCCTGACGCCGCGCCGCCGATCATGCTCTGGGAAGCCTGTGCCTCCGCGACCTTCTGCACGCCCTCAGGATATGTGAAACTTGAGATGACGAAATCCGTGATCGCGATTCCGATCAGGCGCATTTCGTAATCCAGATCGGAACAGATGCCCGCGGCGATCTGATCCGCGTTTGCCTGCAGGTGGAAGAGATCCTTCCCCTCCTGCACGATCCATTTCATCAGGAGCTGATCCAGCTTTGAGATTACGCGCTCCCTGACATCCTCGATGCCGAACTGCTGCTGAATTCCGGCGATCTTGTCAATCAGCGTCTGATAATCATCTACACGGCAGTTGAACGTCCCAAAGGAACGAATCGGCATACCGCCAGGCAGCGTCTCCACCGGAATATTGATGGCGTTTTTGGTTCCCCACCGGACTGTGACCTCTTTTGTATTGATAAAGAGTACTTCTGCGCGAAGTCCGCTGGTAAAGCCAAATTTAAATCCAGCGAGCGAAGACAAAAACGGCACGATATCAGACGCGATATCAAAGCTGCCTTCGTCGCGGAATATCCCCTCGATTTTCCCGTTGTAGAGGAAAAGAGCATCCTGGCCCGGATGAATCACAAGGCGGCTTCCTTTTTTGATCTCGTTATCTTTCCATTTCCAGAAAAGAACTTCTTCTCCGTATTCCTGCCATTCGATCACCTTGGCCATAATGTCCCTCCGTCGTTGATGGTTTCTGTCTGCCGCAATGCCATGAAGATTCCATCTGCCGTCACGGCAGAAGCTGATCCAGGCGTTTTTTGCCGCAGTTCCTTAATGTGTCGCCATGACAATAATAAAAATGATGGCGATAATCGCCAGGATAAACAGGATAATTTTCACCGGGCTCTTCGGATAGGATCCGCTGATTGCCCCTGTTTCTCCGTTTATGACGACGTGATAGGTCTCGTTTCCGTACTGATAGGAAGTCGTGTAGACCGGAAGCATGACATACTTGAATGTCTCATTGCGGTAGGTGCTCTGTACCTTCAGATCCCGCACAGCGTCAAACCGGCCAAGAACGTCCTGGCGCGCGTCGGCGGTGAGCTTCTGCTCCATAATCTTTCTGGCGTCATTGTGCCCGCTCTCCAGCGGTTTTGTAAAGCACTCCGCGCGGTATCCGGCAAAATAATCCGGCGACCAGGAGACTGCCTTCGTCGTCCCGAAGGACTCGACATTGCCAAGCAGAGCGAGATCCATATGCTCTGTCGCTCGGACCAGCACGTCGTCAAAATTGTGCGAGACGTGCCCATTTGTGAAGAACCAGTCCGTGTGCGTCTCTGTGTGAACCTTCCCGTCCGGCCCTTTCTTGTGTTCCACGCGGTTTCTGCCGCCCTGCGCCGTGTAATACGCGCTTGCTCTGGCGTCAAATGTCCAGTAGGGCAGGTAGATTCCTGTCAGCTTGCCGGACTGATACAGGTTCTTCAGCGCGTTCGGCGCAAAAGACCTCTTGGACAGCCAGTTGCGGAAAATTTCTCCGACCTGCTTCTGGTCAATCCTGAAGGGCACGATGCCGTCCGGCGGCAAAGCCTGCTCCTGCTTTTCCGCCAGGACGTACACATTTCCGCAGTAAGGGCAGTTCACAGACGTGCAGTCCGCGTCCACCTCTATCTTCGCGCCGCACCCTTTGCACTGCATGGTGCTGGTCTCGCGCCCGGGATCCGGCCGGAGCCCCGCGAGCCTGTCTCTGGTAAGTGTGTGCTCCACCACCTTTGACGCGTCGTTTACGATCGGGATCTGATGCCCGCAGCTCTCGCACTGGAGCGCCTGGCTTTTCGCGTTAAAGGTCATGCGGCTTCCGCAGTTTTCACACTGATATGACTTTGTTTCCATATATTACAGGCCGAGCTTCGCCTTCAGCGCTTCCAGCTCGGAATCCACATCCGGGTTATTCTCGGTGTCGTACTTCGCCTGAAGGTCCTTGACCGTCTGATGTGCCGCGGACTCATTCAGCTCTGCGCGGGCATTTGCCTCGTCGAGCATCTTGTTCGCCTTCTCCTCCATCCGGTCAAACGCCGCTTCGCTGCTGGATGTATCGATATTGCCGACCTTCTCGGTAAGCTCGTTGATCTTCTCCTGCGCCTTCGCCGCGGCAACCTTTGCCTTGATCGAAGCCTTGCGGTCATTCAGCTCGTCGATGTCTCTGGCGAGCTTGTCGTGCATCTGTTTCATCTTCTGCGCATTTGCGTCAGCATTTGCGGCCATCTGCTCTCTGTAGGCAAGATCCTTTGAAAGCTGCGCCTTGCGCTCCAGGAATGTCTTCGCGTCTGTTTCATTTCCGGCAATCAGGGCTTTTTCAGCGTATTTCTCCATCTTGGAGATTTCTTCCTTAAGCTCATCGAGCTGACGGTTCGCCTTCGTAGCCTCGGCCATGACTGCCGTGGTCTCTGCTTTAACTCTGCCAAGGTCGCTTTCCATATCGCGAAGATACTGGTCAATCATCTTCTCCGGATCCTCAGCCCTGTCCAGCAGCTGGTTGATGTTTGCCGCCATGATGTCTTTGAAACGCTTTAAAATACTTGCCATATTGATTTCCTCCGTGCTTGAAAGATTTGCCTGTTTCTTCTTGAAACAGAATGGATATGGTTATTATATGCTATTTTTCGGTACTTGTGCAGATTGTTTTGTGAATTTTATATGGATTTTACAAAATGATTGCGCGCTGTGGTCTTTTTTTCTTATTATCTGTCTTCCAGCAGCGCTCTGTAAATTTCCTTTTTGGAGACGCCTCTGTCCGCGGCGACCCGCTTCATCGCTTCTTTCCTGTCCATCCCCTGTCCAGTGTAAAAATCCATGTGCTCAGCAGGCGTCAGCTTTTCCCACTCCCGGATGGCCTCTGCGCGGATTTCTTCCCGCGGTTTTCCCGCCAGAACCAGGACATATTCGCCGCGCGGCGCCTCTGCCTCATAGATTGCAGCTGCTTCATCCAGTGTGGTCCGGATCACGGTTTCGTGCAGCTTTGTCAGTTCCCTGCAGAGCGACACGCGGCGGTCTCCTCCAAGGACGGCGCGCAGCTCATCCAGTGTCCTGCGGAGGTGGTGCGGCGCCTCATACAGCACGATCGTGCGGGTCTCCTGCCTGAGTTCTTCGAGAACTTCTCTTCTCTCCTTGTTTTCACGCGGCAGAAACGCCTCGAACACGAACCGGCGTGTCGGAAGCCCCGAAATCGTGAGCGCCGTAATAACCGCAGCCGGCCCCGGCACAGCCGTGACTGCGACGCCCGCGTCCCAGGCCATCACTGCCAGCTCCTCGCCGGGATCCGAGATCCCGGGCGTTCCGGCGTCTGTAATCAGGGCAACCGTCTCTCCCTTTAGCATCCGCTCAACCAGGCGGCGCCCCTTTTCATATTTATTATACTCATGATAACTGGTCATCGGCGTGTGAATGTCAAAATGATTCAGCAGGCGGATGCTGTTGCGCGTATCCTCCGCCGCAATGACATCTGCCTCCCGCAGCGCGCGGACCGCGCGCATGGAGATATCCTCCAGATTGCCGATCGGAGTCGCGCACAAAATCAGTTTTCCCGCCATATGTCACCTTCCATAAATCTGTAAAACTTCGTCCGTGTAGACGCCGGGACGCTCATATATAATGAGCGGCGGCTCCACGCGCATTCCGGAGCGGCCGCCCCGGACAGCCTCAATGAGAACGAGGTTCGGCTCGCGGTCCGCGTACGGGTGGACGAGCCGCATGCGCTTTGGCTCAAGGTTGTGTTTTGACAGCGTCCGCAGGATCTCGGCAAGACGGAACGGTCTGTGCACCATAAACAGTTTTCCGCGGCTTTTTAGTAATTTTGCCGAGGATTCCGTAAATTCATCGAGCGTACAGCAGACCTCATGCCGCGCGATGCGCAGACTCTCATCGGGGTTGACGAGACCGTGATCGCCGATCATGTACGGCGGATTCCCTGTCACAACATCAAAAGAAGCCGCACCAAACAGCTGTGCAGCTTCCCTGATATCCCCGTTGACAATCCGGATCCGCTCCTCCAGATGGTTGTACGCCACACTCTTTCTGGCGAGCGCGGCACTCTCTGCCTGAATCTCAAGGCCGGTAATTCCGCCCGCTTCGGTCCGCGCTGCAAGCAGAATCGGAATAATGCCATTTCCGCAGCCCAGATCAATCACGCTCTCTCCCTGGCGCACATCCGCGAAAGAAGCCAGCAGCACTGCGTCAATTCCAAACCGGAATCCTGTTTCTGACTGATACAGATAATACCCGTTCTGTAAATCATCCAGCTGTATGCCTGCCTTCGGATTCCGGTTCCGGCTGTTCTGCTCTGCCATCTCTGCCCCTGCTGCCTACTCTCTCGTCTGCTTTGCCTGCTGGTTTCCCTGCTCGCTCCGCTCGCCAGAGCGTCTGCGGTGCCTTCTGCGCCGCCGCTTATCCTGGCCGGCCTTTGCTGCGCCGGCAGCTTCAGAAGCATCCCCGGCGCCCGCAGCTGTATCAGCGGTTTTTGTTTTATACTGCTCCGCGCCTTTAGACATGTCAGCGGCTTTTGACCTCGACTGCTCCGCGCTTCTCGTTTTCGGCAGATCTGCCGCTTTGCCTCTGGCGTTCTCCGCTCCCCTGGCTTTCTCAGATCCCCTGGCAGCCTCTGATCCTCTGCCTCTTTCGGAAACACCGGAATCCTGTTTTGCGGCTTTTTCCGCCAGACTCTGCTCCACGGCTCTTGCTCTGCGGTTTTTCCGCTCGGCGGCGCGCTCCCGCGCCTGTTCCCTGGCCGCCGCGGCGCGCTGCTCCTGCTCCGCGCGCGCGTCACGCTCCTTGCGCCTTCGCGCGCCCTTTTTGTGACGCTCGATAATCGTAATTTCGTCCGCGGCCATCTCCTCAACCGTCGTCTCATCGTCCGTCTCAATCAGAACGCGGACAGACTGCTTCAGAATGTTGACCGTCTGAACCTCGCCCGAGATTCCTTCCGCGTTCTGGACGATATCGCCGACATTGGGCAGCTGCCTGTTGAGGTATTCGTAGGTCTCCTGCTCATTTTTCAGACAGCACATCAGCCGCCCGCACGCGCCGGAAATCTTCGTCGGATTGAGCGACAGATTCTGCTCCTTCGCCATTTTGATCGATACCGGGATAAAATCCGTCAGGTACGTGCTGCAGCAGACCGGACGGCCGCAGATGCCGATGCCGCCGAGAAGCTTTGTCTCGTCACGCACGCCAATCTGCCGGAGCTCAATTCTCGTCTTGAACACAGAGGCAAGATCCTTGATCAGCTCCCGGAAGTCGACGCGTCCGTCCGCGGTGAAATAAAACACCAGCTTCTTGTGGTCAAACGTATACTCCGTGTCGATCAGCTTCATCTCCAGGCCGTGCTCCCGGATCTTTTTTTTGCAGACCGCAAACGCCTCCCGCGCCTGCCTCTCGTTCTCCAGCCTCTTTTCCTCATCCTGCGCCGACGCCACCCGGATCACCTTGCGGAGCGGCTGCGTCACCTGCGCGTCTTCCATGTCCTGCGGGGGCATTACCACGCGGCCGCTCTCCACGCCGCGCGCCGTCTCCACAATGACACGGCTGCCGGTCTTTATCTCATAATCCGCAGGATCAAAATAATATATTTTCCCAGCGTGCCGAAATCTCACGCCGATAATTCTAACCATTTGTCAGTTCTCCCTGATAGTCAAAAACAACAGCTCCATCACGAGATCGAAATTTACATTCGCGCGCAGCCTGGTCGCGGCCGTCCCGATTGCCTGAATGATGGTCTCGATTCCCTCATAAGAGCTGACCGAAGCGCGCTCCTTGATCGCGTTGATTTCATCTTTAAATACAAGATTGTCGATTTCCCGCGTGGCCTTGAACAGCAGCACGTCCCGGAACCACATCTCAAAAATCTCCAGATACGCGTATACGCTCTGCTTTTCGGAGGCCATGAACTTCATCGCGTCGATCAGATCCAGGCTGTCCATGCGTCTGGAGGCTTTCATCAGCCGCACGGCATTCTGCGTCATATGCATAAACTCCGAAGATTCCGCGGCCTTGATTGCCTTTCCCACATTTCCCTGCGCGTAGGAAGCCTCTATCTCAGCCTGATAATCCGGTACGTGAAGATTCTGCATCAGATACTCCTTGACCTGCTCGTCGCCAACCGGCTTGAGGCTGAGCGTAACGCAGCGCGACTGGATCGTCGGCAGCAGAATGTCCGGATTTTCCGCAAGCAGAATGATAACGACATACGACGGCGGTTCTTCAATCGTCTTCAGCATCGCGTTCTGCGCAGAGGGCGTCAGCTTTTCCGCTTCATCTATAATATAGATCTTATACGCGCTCTCGTACGGACGGATGTCTACGGTGTCCACAAGCTGTGAGCGGATATCGTCCACGCCGATGCTTCCCGGCTTCTCGTGCGTCACATAAATCACATCCGGATGGTTTCCGCTGAGCATCTTCGCGCAGGACGGACAGGTAAGGCACGGATCATCCCCGCCTGATTCGCAGAGCAGATCCATCGCAAACAGAGAGGCCAGCAGGTTTTTTCCGGATCCCTCGTCTCCGCCGAAAATCCAGGCATGCGAAACATTGCCGCTCTTTACGACATTCCTGAGATGCGCCTTGATTTCTTCATGTCCGACAACCTGATCGAACCCCATGAATTTTTCCAGTTCACGCATGCCGTCCCCTCCATGTCTGCCGCGCGGCGCGCGGCGCCTTCCTTTCTTTTTCGCTGATAGTATAGTATAGCATAGAATGCAAACCCGGTCAAAGTGTGGTACAATCTGTCCAGAAATGATTAGGAAACGATTCCAGAAAAACAAGGTGACAATATGGGAAAACTGTTCTATCTCATGGGAAAAAGCGCCACCGGAAAGGATCACGTCTATCACGCCCTTTTGTCCGATCAGGCGCTTGATCTGCATCCGCTTGTACTCTATACCACGCGCCCGATGCGCGAAGGCGAGCGCGACGGACGCGAATACCACTTTACCGACCTCTCTCATCTGCAGACGCTGCGCGAAAAAGGCCTTGTCATCGAAGAACGGGTCTACCAGACCATCAGCGGCCCCTGGCATTACGCCACCGTAGATGACGGAAGCCTCCGGCTTGACAGGCAAAGCTATCTTTCCATCGGAACACTTGAATCCTTCCGGAAAATCCGCGCGCATTTCGGCCCGCAAGCCGTAATCCCGCTGTATCTGGAGACCGAAGACGGACTACGGCTCACGCATGCCCTGCAGCGTGAAAAAAAGCAGCCGCGGCCAAATTACGCGGAACTCTGCCGACGCTTTCTTGCCGACAACGAGGATTTTTCCGAAGATAAAATTACCGGAGCCGGCATTACAGACCGCATCCCGAACAACACCACGCTTGCGGCGTGCATAGAAGCTGCGCGCGGCCGGATCATGGATTGTCTGTCAGAAAAGATCGTTGAACCGGACAGAACTATATGATATAGTAGAGTCTGTTGTTATCATAAATTCAAATCCTCAGAAAAGAGAACACGCCAATGATGGACATCACTTACGACTACTACCGCATCTTTTACTATGTAGCCAAATACAAAAGCTTCACCCGCGCGGCTTCTATCCTCATGAACAGCCAGCCAAACATCACGCGCTCGATGAATAACCTTGAGCGGCAGCTGGGCTGCAAGCTGTTTATCCGCTCCAACCGCGGCGTCCGCCTGACGGCTGACGGACAGAGCCTCTACAAGCACGTCGCGGTAGCCTTTGAACAGCTGCAGACGGCCGAGCGCGAGCTGGAGAACGCGGCGAATCTGCAGAGCGGATCTGTCACGATCAGCGCAACGGAAACGGCTCTGCACGGGATTCTGCTCCCGGTGCTCCGCTCTTATCACGCGGAGTACCCTGAAATCCATCTGCGGATTTCCAATCAGAAAACCTACAGCGCCGTGGAGGCTGTCCGCAACCGTCTGTCCGACCTGGCTGTCGTCACGACGCCGACGCAGATCACGAAACCGCTGACAGAGACGCGCCTGCTGGATTTTCACGAGGTTCTGGTATGCGGGCCGCGCTACGCGGATCTCGCCAGGCAGCCGCGGCATCTGTCCGAGATCTCTTCCTGCCCGATGGTCAGCCTCGGCCGGGAGTCCATGACCTTCCAGTTTTATAATGACTTTTTCTTCCAGCACGGCCTAGAGTACACGGTGGATGTGGAAGCGGCAACCGCAGACCAGCTTCTTCCGCTGATTATGCACGATCTGGGCATCGGGTTCGTTCCGGAAAGCCTGATTGAAGGCAGAAACCTTTCCGACGGCATCTGCCGGATCCCGCTGGTCGAGGAGATTCCGATGCGGTCCATCTGCCTGATCGAATATGCCGGCACTTCTCTGGATTCCGCTGCCGCCAGGCTGAAGGAGATGCTGCTGCAGGCAGCTACAGAAAAGAAAGAATTGTAACAATCTCTTAATGGACAAGAGTTTATAATTATTTTATAATTGTCAGGTATTTTATCAATACTCTGGAGGAATTTAAATATGTTTGAAAAACTCTTTAAGCTCAAAGAGCACAACACGACTGTCCGCACGGAAGTCATCGCCGGACTGACAACCTTCCTGGCCATGGCGTACATTCTGGCAGTCAACCCGAACATCCTCGGCACGGTCATGGACCGCAGCGGTGTGTTCGTCGCGACTGCGATCGCCTCTGCGTTCGCAACCTTCTTTATGGCTTTTGTAGCCAATTATCCGATCGCGCTTTCCGCCGGCCTGGGTCTGAACGCGTATTTCGCGTACACGGTCTGCCTCGGCGAGCTTGCCGATGTGGAAAATCCCTTCACCATCGCGCTGACCGCTGTCCTGGTAGAGGGTATTATCTTTATTATTCTTTCCGCCTTCAAGGCGCGTGAGCAGATCATCAACGGCATTCCGCAGAACCTGAAAAACGGCATCACTGTCGGCATCGGCCTGTTTATCGCTTACATCGGGCTTCGCGGCGCGAATATCCTCAGCTTTACCGGCGAGGGAAGCGATATGGTCATCGGCATCGGCGATTTCGGAAGCGCGGAAGTGGCGCTCGCGCTGATCGGATTCCTTCTGATCTGCGTGCTGGTGCACTACAATGTCAAAGGCGCGATCCTGATCGGCATTCTCGCGACATGGGTGCTGGGCATGCTCGCGCAGGCATGCGGCTGGTATGCCGTCAACCCGGACGCAGGCGTTTTCAGCGTCTTCCCGGATTTCTCGCAGGGACTGCAGCTTGGCGGTCTGGCAAATACCGCGTTTAAATTCAACTTCGCGTGGGTCGGCTCACACCTGATCCAGTTTATCGCGATCGTTTTCTCGTTCCTGTACGTCGACCTCTTCGACACCATCGGAACGGTCATCGGCGTCGCGGATAAGGCAAATCTGCTTGACAAGGACGGCAAGCTGCCGCGCGCAGGAAAGGTTCTGATGGCAGACGCAGTCGGCACAACTGTCGGCGCGTGCCTCGGCACCTCCACCATCACCAGCTTCGTTGAGTCCAGCGCGGGCGTCGCAGAAGGCGGAAGAACCGGCCTGACAGCCTTTACGACAGGCTGCATGTTCGTCATCGCGCTGCTGCTCTCCCCGATCTTCCTGGCGATCCCGTCCTTCGCGACGGCTCCGGCGCTTCTGTACGTCGGCCTGCTGATGTCCAGCAGCGTCAGAAAGATTTCCTTCGACGGCGATATCGCGGACACCGTCGGCGCGTTCCTCGCAATGGTCATGATGCCGCTGGCATACTCCATCGCAACCGGCATTATGTTCGCAATCCTCGCGTGGGTCATCCTGAAAGTCTGCACAAAGAAGGCGAAAGACATCTCCCCGGCAATGTGGGTCATTTTCGTACTCTTCCTGCTGAGGATCGTAACCCTCATCACACACTTCCAGTGATGTGATGTCCTGTCGTATAAACCAACAGCCCGTGCGCGCGCACGGGCTGTTTTCTTCTTCAACAAACTGTTCTGACGCAGGGCACAGCTCCCTACAGGTTTCTGACTGCCCCGATAAACAGCGGCAGCCCCGTTTCCGTATCAATAATCGCGTAGACAAACGGCCTGTTCAGGTAGACCTTCTTGATGGTCGGCTGACGGGCGGGAAAGGCGGCGGAGGCCTTCATCATGATCGCGGTGACTGCCGCGGCCTCTGTTCCGTCCTTGTTCAGCTCAATATGCGTCTTATGCAGAACATCGTCAATGCAGATCGAAGGCGAAGCCATTCTCGAAAAATCTGCCGCGCCGGAAAAGGCTGTCTTTATGCCGAGCTTCTTCAGCGGCTTCGTCATCGAGCAGCTGTAATCATAGCTGAATTCCGGCATCCGCGTCTGCACAATAATATCCTCTGTCACCCTGTTCAGATATGCAGTGACCAGATCCTCTCCTGAAAGGCTCTTGATAAACTGATCGACTGTCTTGTCCTTCGGCGGCAGAAGCGCCAGAAATGCCGTTGTGCCTCCGCTGTAAGGCTTGACAAAACCGTCCGCGCCATTGACCGTGACATACGCGTGCTCTGTGCCTTCCAGATCATTCACGCGCTTCTTGCTGCCGTTCTCATTGGTGAATGTCCGCTTCACAGTGTCGCTGTACGGATCCGCCCACGCGCCCTTAAACCAGACCGCGTTGATCACGGCAGTTCTCATCTCCGGAGACAGCTGCTGGATGATGGAAGGAATTTTCCCGTTTGTCTTCTCGGACACCCAGGCGTTGATATCATCGACCGTCTTCTGGCTGAACGGCGCCTTATACAGCTCCGCGCCGTCATAGTTCTGTATTTTTTTCAGGAAGGAATCCTTGATGGTCTGCTCCCCTTCCTTGTACCAGATGGAATTGGCCACCTTATAGGCCACCGAATCCGGAGCGTCGACCCGCTTGTGCAGGGAGGTCAGGTACTTGCTGTACTTTGTCTCCGAGATGCCGCCAAGCGCTGTCTTCATTTCCGTCAGCGTCTTTCCCGCAGCTCCGTTCTCCACGATGGAGAGCGCCGTCAGAATGGAATCCGGGGAGATCAGGATATTCCCCTTGCTTTCATCGTAAGCAATACTTTTCTGCAGCAGCTGCACAGATGTATTTGCGATTGCCTTAACGTAAGCGCTTTTGATTTTCACCTTCCCGGCGGGGGCAGGCGCCGCGGCCGCGGCGGAAGCTTTTTTTACGACCACCTTGCACTTGTATGTCTTTTTCCCGACCTTTGCCCGCACATAACAGGTGCCGGTCTTCTTTCCCGCCTTGATGACTGCTGTCTGGCCGTATTTTCCACTCTTCTTTTTGATTGTAACCAGCTTTTTTCCGGAGACTGTCCATTTGACTGTTTTTCCGGCGCCTTTAACCTTCAGCGTCTTTGTCTTTCCGGTTTTCAGCGTCATCTTTTTTTTCGAGAGGCTGACCTTCTGGCTGCCGGCAGACGCCGCCTGTACGGCGGATTCTGTCAGCGGGGCAGAACATGTCAGCAAGAGCGCCAGTACTGCGGCAAACACAAACAACCGCCGGCGCAGCGATAAGCTGTTCATTTCGCACCTCCTCACAAACTATCTGTCTTTTTGCAAAAAATGCACCTGTTTTCCCGCATCTTTGTCTATAGAATAGCACCTGAGTGAATATCCGTCAAACAGCGATTTACGTAACCCTTGAAAACCTGTGAACTACTTCCGGATCTTCGCACTTCCCTATTTACAAGAAGCAGGGTTTTCCGTTATGATAAATAAATCCTACCTTAAAAGCACCTGTTAAGCATCCGCTGATCCTCTCCGGTTCCGGAGTGAATCTTTTTATATAAGAGTTATCATGAGTACAAAAAGGAAACATTCCCCGCGCCTGCTGCGCTGTCTGTCGCTGCTTCTGCTGCTCGCCGTGCTTCTTCCGGCGAACGCAGTATATGCCGCCCAGATTACAACAAAGAAAACAGAGGCGCTCAAAAAGCAGTATGCAAGTGCCCCGGAAAACGGGATTGCCGCCGCCGGCAGTTCCTCTATCTCTTCATGGGATATGAACTGGAGCTTCGAAGAGACCGGTTATTCCCCCTCGATGCTGTACAATTACGGAATCAACGCGACCACCGCGCAGGAGTGGAATAACGCATACTATATCGCCGCTGTCGCCGACAAATCTCCACTCGTCACCATCCTGTACGGCGCAAACGGGCTGCAGGAAGAGCTCAGTGACGCGGATTACAATAAGCCGGCCGCAAGCTGGACGTGCTATGAGACCCTTTATTTTATGGAGACTTTGCGGGATGTGCTGATCAGCAACGGCGTTCCGTCGCCCTACATGATTTTTGTCTCGGCCGTCAAGACGCCCAGCATGTACAAGGCTTCCCAGTCTGAAACCACGTCCTGTCCCTTCTGGGACCGGATTGACCTGCTCAACGCTCAGATGAAGCAATATGCCGATGAGCACAGCTGGTGCGAGTATTTCGACATTGAATCGTACCTGTATCACAAAGACACGCGGACAGGTGAGCTTCTGTATTACACCGGAACCGGCACGGAAGACGCCACCGCCGCTGAACTCATCTCCAAAAAGAAGAAAAGTGCCTTTTTTAAAACGGATTTGAAGCATCAGTCCGAAACCGCCTATCGGCAGATCTGGTCCGGAATTGCCAAAAAAGCCGTCTCGACCGCGGCCAAAAAAGCGAAGCAGCTGCAGGAGCTTCGTCAGAAGCAGGCGCAGGAAGAATTGCTCCGCCAGGAAAAGCTCCGCCAGAAGGAAGCGCAGAGACAGGCCATCACAAAGACGGTCAAAGCACAGACGGCGAAGCAGCTGAATCTGAAAAAAATAGCCGCTGCCATAAAGCAGCAGCAGAAACTGATCCTGGAAAAGAAGCGCCAGCAGCAGAAGCTTCTGGAGGAGAAAAAGCGCCTCAAGAAAAGCCGTCTGCAGCAGAAGAAAAACCAGCTGCGGCAGAAACGGCTTCGCAAACTGACCATCCAGAGGCAGAAGCGCCTGCGCAGGCTCGCGCTTCTGAAGAAGAAGCGGCTGTCGCGCTAAGGAACTGTAGCAGAATAACTTGATCATTTTCCTTGCCAATTGTTCCTGATTGCTGCGGCGAAAATACTCAACAATTAAGCTTCTTTGTGCATAAAAATACATCACAGGCACTGCGGGTGTTCCTGTGATGTATTTTTTGTGCACTTGATTGCTTCGTGCGACAGTCTCCGGAAAGTATAAATATCAGAAAATCTTTTTTTGCGCTTCTCTGGATACAACTACATGCGCGCCCTTCTTGCTTCCAGTTCCTCAGTCATGGCGCCCCGCAGGCCGTCGAGCTTATAGAACCAGGTCAGCACGGCGATCGCGGCACAGAGAATTACCGGAATCCAGATGAAGCAGACTTCAATGTGTGTCAGTGCCTTCTGTGTCTGCACCGCGTTCGCCACATATCCGCCCCGCTTCAGGAACGCGCCGATGATAAAGCTGGTCAGCCCCATGCCGCCTTTTACAAAGAATCCTGAAAGGCCGCGATCAGGCCGGCGACCGACGCGTTTTTTTCATACTCAGAATAATCAATGACGTCCGGCTGCATGGCGAAGGTGATTCCAAATATCCCATAAATTCCGAGACCTGTGATGACCAGCCCTGCCAGCAGGCAAAAAGCAGAGTTCCTGCCGAGGAATATCAGCAGATCACCGGCAATATAAATCGCGACGCTTACGAACATCAGGCTCCGCTTGCTGAAGCGTTTCTCAAGAGAAGGCAGGAGCAGGAGCATCGGAAGGCCGGACAGAATTCCCAGAATCCCGACCAGTGACAGCCAGTCAGATCTTCCCAGATTATATTTGAAATAATAGATAACCGTTGTGCTGCGCACGACGTAGAGCGAAAAGTAGAACAGATTCAGCAGGAACAGAATCCACGCCTGGCCTGTCAGTCCCTTAAAGCTCTCCCTCAGAGAAGCATGCTCGTTGCTGACGGTCGGAGGCACGACTTCTTTTGTGCTCGCGAATGTCAGGAAGAAGATGCACATCGCGAGAATCCCGTACACGGTCATCGTGATCAGATACCCGCGCGCCTCATTCCCGGCTCCGAAGAAGCGGACAAGCGGCGCCGTGATAGACATGACGATGGCTGTGCCGATCATTGCGCAGACCATTCTGGTCGAAACGAGAATGTCCCGCTCATGCACATCAGACGTCAGCCGCGGCACAATCGTGTTCAGCGGAATATTGACAACCGTGTAGGCTGTGCAGAGAAGACAGTACGTCACATACGCCCACACGAGCTTCCCGCTGCCGCCGAAGTGCGGGATATAAAAAGTCAGAAATGTAAACAGCGCAAACGGAACTGCGCCGAACAGGAAATACGGTCTTCCCTGTCCCCATCTTGTGTGTGTCCGGTCCACGAGCATGCCCATGCCGGTATCGGTCAGCGCGTCGATAAACTTCGTCACCAGCATCATTGTACCGGCTGCCGCCGCTGTAATTCCAAATACATCTGTATAAAACACCATCAGGTATGACGCCATTGTGCTGAACACAAGGTTGCATCCCAGGTCGCCGATCCCGTAGCCGATTCGCTTACCCCATCTGCTTTTCATTTTTAAATCCTTTCCTCTACTCCCAGTCCATCACTTCAATGGCCTTTGCTTCTACAGCCAGACCAGCCTTATAGTGTTCCATAAATTTCTCAAATCCTTCTACATCGCGCGCGTCCGGCTCAACTGTCGACCCGCCTATCATGCAGAAAATCCGGTTTTCCAGAAATGCCTCAAGCGTCTCACCGGTTCTGTGGTCTGCCAGATAAGCTGCCAGCAGCGTGATCCCCCAGGCTCCTCCTTCGCTGGCAGTGTCCATCACGGTTACAGGCGCGTTTACCGCTGCCGCGAGATACCGCTGCCCGACACCTTTGGTCTTAAAAAAACCGCCGTGCCCTGTCATGTTTTTTACAGAAACCCGCTCATCCTTCATCAGGATGTCCATTCCCATTTTGACAGCGCCAAGCGAGGTGTACAGATGCACGCGCATAAGATTCGCGAGGTTAAACCGGCTGTTCGGCATCCGCAGGAAGGCCAGCCGCCCTTCATTGAGCATGGTAATGTTTTCTCCCGAGTAGTATCCGTACGCAAGCAGTCCGCCGCAGTCCCGGTCCCCCTGAAGAGAATTGGTGTAAAGCTTTCCGAACAGTTCCCCCATATCCGCGTGGATACCCATCAGCTCTGCAAACTCCGCAAAAATACCGACCCAGGCGTTCAGATCCGACGTTCCGTTGTTTGCGTGGGACATCGCCACCGGGTATCCTGTGGGCGTCGTCACCATATCGATTTCCCTGTAGAGCTTTGAGAGCTGTTTTTCCAGCACAACCATCGCAAACGTACTGGTTCCCGCGGAGACATTCCCTGTTCCGGGGGCAATGGAATTGGTCGCCGTCATACCTGTCGCGGCGTCGCCTTCCGGCGGACAGAGCGGTATCCCGGCGCGCAGATTTCCTGTTTCATCGAGAAAGGCCGCACCCTCCTCTGTCAGGTATCCGGCGCACGTTCCGGCTGTCAGCACACGGGGAAACAATTCCTCAGCCTTTTTTTCGACCCCGTGCTGCGCAATCCGTTCGTTGAATTTCCGCATCATTCCGGCATCGTAGTCCTTTGTCTCCGAGTCAATCGGAAACATCCCCGCGGCATCCCCGATGCCGATCACGCGTTCCCCCGTCAGCTTCCGGTGAATATATCCGCTCAGCGTAGAAACATAATCAAGCCGACTGACATGAGGCTCCCCGTCCAGAATTCTCTGATAGAGATGCGCGGCGGTCCAGCGGAGCGGAATATTGAACTGGAACAGTTCGGTCAGCTCATCTGCTGCCTGCTGTGTATTGGTATTGCGCCAGGTCTGAAATGGCGCGATCTGTCTGCCGTCCGCGTCCAGCGCCATATAGCCGTGCATCATGGCGCTGATCCCCATTGCTCCCGCAGTCTGCAGGATGACGCCGTACTGTTCCAGCACTGCCTGCCGGAGGGAGGCGTAGCAATGCTGAATGCCGCTGTGGATCGCATCCAGATCAAAGGTCCAGATGTGGTTGACCAGCTGGTTCTCCCAGTCATGAATTCCGACAGCAAGAACGTTTCCTGCCAGATCTGTCAGAACAGCCTTAATACGCGTCGATCCCAACTCAATTCCAAGTGCCGTTTTTCCCTGTTCGATCATCATTCTCTGATTCATTGTAATCTCCTGCTGTCTTTTCTGTTATCGTTGTCTTCTGTTAACCTTCCTGTTATTGTTGTCTTCTGCTGTGATTCCTGCAATCGCTGCCTTCTGCTGTAATTCCTGTATCTCCGGCTTCCTGCTGTCTGTTCCTGCAATCGCTGTCTTCAGCTGTAATTCCTGTATCTCCGGCTTCCTGCTGCCTGTTCCTGCAATCGCTGTCTTCAGCTGCTTCGTCAGAAGCAGGTAAACGCGCCGTCGATGGAGAAATCCGCTCCTGTTGTAAAGCTGCTTGTGTCTCCCGCGAGGTAGACGCAGATGGATTCCAGCTCCTCTGGTTTGCCGAGCCGTCCCATCGGCGCCATGGCGTTCCACTGCTCAATCAGCGGAATTAAAGTCGGAGAACTCAGCGTAAGATCTGTCCCGATATATCCCGGGCTGATGGAATTGACGCGGACTCCGCGCTTCGCCCACTCAATCGCCAGTGATTTTGTCAGCTGAATGACGCCTGCCTTCGAGGCATTGTACGCGCACTGCGGCTGAGGAACATTTACGATATGCGCCGACATGGATGCGGTGTTTATGATAGATCCGCCCCCGTGCGCCAGCATGTACTTTCCGGCCGCGATATCCGTCAGGAAGATCCCGTTCAGATTGATGTTGATCACCTTCAGCCACTGCTCATATGTCATCTCCTCAGCCGGCGCATTGATGCAGATTCCGGCATTGTTGTGGCAGAAATCAAGTCCGCCAAGCTCCGTGACAACCTGCTCGATCATCGCGTCAACCTGTTCCGGATCTGTGCAGTCTGTGCGGATGGCGATGACCTTTTGCCCGGTAGCTTCTGCGATCTCGCGGGCGGTCTTCTTTGCTTCCTCAAGATCAAGATCAACAATTGCCACATCGGCGCCGGCCTCCGCGAAAGCAGCAGCTGTGCATTTTCCGATTCCTCTTGCCGCGCCTGTTACAAATCCCTTTTTTCCATCCAGTCTCATTTTCTCGATAATACCCATTTCTTTTCTCCTTTTTTTGATTTTTGATTTTCGGATTTCTTTTCTGTTATTTTCTTGCTTTTTTGTTTTTGTTATTTTATTTTGTAAATACGTTTTACAAATCGTGATTACATATTAGCGCATGCTTTCCTGTTCGTCAATATACATTTTAGACAAGATTCGGCATGATCTTTTGTCAGTCTTTCACAGTGACAACCGCACGCAAATATGTTATATTAAATTGTCAATGCATTTTACAAAATAGGAGTGCTTAATTATATGGCAAAGAGCATTACGCCAAATCAGATCCGGCAGACGAACCGGCAGCTGATTTACCATTATATATATGAACACAGAAAGGTTTCCCAGCAGGAGCTTTCCTATGCGCTCCACTTAAGCCGGCCGACCGTCACCTCCAATCTGACAGAGCTGGAGTCAAAGGGACTGATTTTCAAGGACGGGCAGATTGACTCTGAACTTGCGGGGCGAAAGGCGGCAGCCTACGCCATCGTGCCAGATCACCGCGTCGGAATTGGCGCGGAAATTACCAAGAAGGAGTTGAAGATCATCGCGGTAAATCTCTACGGCGAGCAGATGAAGCACTCTGTCATCTCCCTGCCTTTTGAGAATTGCTCTGATTATTATGAGCGCGCCTGCGAAGAAATTCAGTACTTTATAGATTCACTGGGTGTGCCCTCTGACCAGATTCTCGGTGTCGGAATTGCTGTGCAGGGGCTTGTCTCCCCGGATGGCCAGACCATTACCTACGGAAAGATTCTGGATGTGACGGGGCTTTCTGTCACTGCTTTTTCCCGCTGGCTGCCCTTTCCGTGCAGGTTTGTCCACGATGCCACCAGTGCGGCCATTTCGGAGCTCTGGGTCTCTCCGGAGCTTCAAAATGCGTTTTATCTGTCACTGAGCCGGCATCTGGGCGCTGCGCTGATTTCCCGGAGAGAGATCTTTTCCGGAAAACACGGGCACAGTTCGACCATTGAACACATTCGCGTCCGTCCGCGCGGCGATTTATGTTACTGCGGCAGACGAGGGTGCGCCGAGACGATCTGTTCCATGGAAGCGCTGCTCCAGGGCGAAGAGTCACCGGATGATTTTTTTGAAGTGGTGCGCGCAGGAGATTCTGATGCCGTAAAGCGCTGGAATGGCTGGCTCTCGAATCTGGCAGACGTGATAAATCTGGCGCATCTGGTCTACGACACGGACTTTATTCTGGGCGGTTATCTTGCCTCCTGGCTGGAGGAGCGCGATCTCCGGTATTTATATAAGGAAATTGCCGCAAAAACGCCGTTTGACGAGCCGCAGGACTTCCTCCGGATCAGCAAGATGCCGAAACACAACATCACAACAGGAGCCGCGCTGCCGTATATCCGGGCATTTCTGCAGGAAATCTGAGAAGCCGCGGTACGGGACACCTGATAACGTTCCTTGCCGCCCGTTCAGAAATTGTGTGAAGATTCATACGGTTTCTTGAACTCCTGGTTTTGACGAATACATCAAAATATATTTGAAAAAAGAGAGGCTTTCGCATTATGAAAAAAACAGTGATTTTTGACATTGGAAATGTACTGATCCGCTTCCGCTGGATCGATTTTATCCACGAACTGTTTGATGATGAAGAAGTGATCCGCGGCGTAGAGGACGCGATGTGGATGACGGGTTTGTGGACAGAACTGGATCGGGGTATTGTGCGCGAGGATCTGATTCTGGAGGATATACTCTCCCGCAGGCCGGAGCACGCGGAGGCAATCCGGAAGACCTTTGACAACATCGGCAAGGCGGTTGAGCGCTGCGACTACGCGGTTCCCTGGGTGCGCTCCATCAAGGCAGCCGGACACCAGGTGCTCTTCCTCTCCAACTACTCCGATATTCTCAGGCGCTCCAACGAAGATGTTCTGAATTTCCTGCAGTATATGGACGGCGGTATCTTCTCCTGTGACGTCGGAATGATCAAGCCGGATCCGTCCATTTTTCAGCGGCTCTGTGATGAATACGAACTGAATCCCCGCAGCTGTCTGTTTGTCGATGACAACAAGGCAAATGTGCGCTCAGCCAACGCGTTCGGTCTCCCGGCGGTGCGCTTTAAGGACTACGAGCAGGGTCACGCTGCCGTCAACGCGTTTCTCGAAAACAGCACGCCGCCGTTCCGCACCATGCGCCGCTCCCGGCAGCAGCTCTCACAGCAGGAGTGTGTGGAAATCCTGCAGCGGGCCACCTCCGGCGTGCTCGCGCTGAACGGAGACGCCGGCTACAATTACGCGGTGCCGCTGAGCTTCGCCTATGTGGATGGGAAAATCCACTTCCACTGCGCGAAAAAGGGTCACAAGATCGACGCGATCCGCCGCAACCCGCGCGTATCCTTCTGCGTCATTGATCAGGATCTGGTTGATCCAGCAAACCTGACGACGCTGTTCCGGAGCGTCATTTCCTTCGGGCACGCGCGCATTTTGGAGGATCCCGACGAAATCCGGGCGTCCGCGCGGCTGCTCGGCATGAAATATGCCCCCGATTATCCGGAGAAGGCCGAAGAAGAGATCAACCAGACCTTCGACCGGCTCTGCTGCGTGGAAATCACGATCGATCACATGACCGGAAAGGAAGGCATCGAGCTGACGAAGATGCGAAATACCACGTCAGCTGGCTGACCGCCAGCGCGATCAGAAATCCGGCGATCACATCCGACGGATAGTGCACGCCCACGAACAGACGGCTGAATGAAATCACCGCAGCCAGGATCACCAGCGGCACGCCAGCTTTCTTTGGCAGCATCCGAAGCAGTACAAGCGAGCAGGCAAAGCCGTTGGCGGCATGTCCGGACGGAAATGACGCGTCCGCCTGCCTCTCAATAATGAGCTGAACCGCGGGAAACAGATCATATGGCCTCGGCCTGGCTGCCAGAGGCTTAATCAGCAGGTTCACGATCACGTAACAGACTGCGACCGAGACTGCCGCGACAGCCCCCGCCTTCCTCGTTCTTTTGAAAAAAAGCAGCAGCACGACCAGCGCGATCCAGAATATTCCGCTGTCCCCGAGGTGGGTGATCCCTTTCATGAGCGGAACCAGAATGCCGACGCGCAGATTTTCCTGTATCCATTCCAGAACGGAGACGTCCCATGCTGTAATCAGTTGTGCCATATTCGTTATTCTCCCGACGATATGAATGACGACTTCCGTATTATAAACATCTGTTGACAGATTGTCCAGCACCGGCAGCCGCACAGATTGAGTGACGCCGCAGAGGGTCGCAGGCGAAATTCAGCGGCACCGCGTAATTGCAGCTGTCTTCAAGGCCAGCCTTTCCCATCATACATCACCCCTCTTTGACAGGATACACAGCGTAAGCAGCACAATAAAAAGAAGCATATAATTCATGTTTCCACCTCCTCGTCTCTGATGGAAACATGTTATATGCTTCAGCTTAAAATTAGTTTAAAATCCTCTGGAAGGTGAGCAGTGATGGATTAGTGATGGATTAATCGCCGCTTCCTCCGATGCTCCAGTCCGCGCTCGCGTTCTGAAGCTGTACCATCCGCCGGAACATTCCGTCCTCTCTGCCAAGGAGTTCCGCGGGAGTTCCCTGCTCTGTGACTTTTCCCTCCGCCAGTACGACAATCTGATCCGCCGCCTCGACCGTGCGCATGCGGTGCGCGATGACCAGTACCGTCTTATTTGCCAGCAGGCGGGAAAGTGCTTCCTGCACTTTCGTCTCGTTTTCCACGTCGAGGGAGGCCGTCGCCTCATCCAGCAGCACGATCGGCGCGTCCTTCAAGAGCGCGCGGGCAATCGATATTCTCTGCCGCTCCCCGCCGGAGAGCTTCGCGCCGTTTTCTCCGATCGGCGTGTGGTACCCCTCCGGAAGCTTATCGACGAATTCATCACAATTTGCGGCAGCCGCAGCCACGCGAACCTCTTCGTCCGTCGCCCCGTGCTTTCCAAGACGGATATTTTCCATCACGGTGTCGTCAAACAGCACGACATCCTGAAACACCATGGAATAGTCGGTCAGCAGCGCTTCCGGATCCACCGTGGAGATGTCGACCCCGCCGACCTCTATCGTTCCTTCCTGGATATCCCAGAGTCTCGCCGCCAGCCGCGCGCAGGTGCTCTTGCCCGATCCTGACGGTCCTACGAGCGCCGTCACTTCTCCTTCTTTTGCCGTGAAGCTGACGCCCCGGAGCACCTGCTTGTCGTCGTATGCGAACCCCACATTTCTGAACGTGATATCGTGGCCATCGGGTGTAAACGTATCTGCCCCTTCCGCCGTCTCTGAATCATAGATCTCCGTCAGGCGGTTTGCTGACACCTGCGAGAGAAACATCTCGGCGATCAGCGCGAGGCTCTGATCAAATGGCGCGTAAACGCGTGTGATGATCAGCAGGAACATGAAAAACATCATGAAGTTGATTTTTCCCGAGAGAATCAGCCCTGCTCCGGTCAGGATCGTTGTCGCGACGCCGAGGCGCATGATCACACTGGCGCCGTTCACAAACAGTCCCGTGACCAGCTCTCCCCTGATCATGACCGCTTCGTGATTGTCAATCTTGTCATAAAGGCCTTTCAGATAACGCTTTTCCTGATTGGTCGCGTGAATTTCACGGATGTTTTCAAGGGTCTCCTGAATGCCGTCCGAAACCTTCAGCGCAGCCTCTTTGGTCCGTCTGGAATTCCGCTCTGCTATTTTTCTGCTTCCAAACAGCAGCCCGAAGGCCACCGGGACGCCCCACAGACACGCAATGGCAAGCTTCCAGTTATAAATGAGCAGCACGACAGCGATCAGCGCCGTGGAAAAATAGGAACCGTAAAGATACCCGAGGCAGTGAGACCAGACATGTTCCAGACGGTTCACATCTCCCATGATCGTCTCCGTCAGATCTGCCAGATCCCGCTTTCCGAAATAACCGAGCGGAAGCCTGCGAAGACGCTCCGCAAGGCTGATTCTGACTGCTTTTACCTCCCTGTAAACCAGGCCGTAGGTCGCCCTGTACTGCTGGAAATGCGTGATCAGCGACAGCACGACAAATGCAGCCGTCAGGAGCAAAAAGAATCCCAGGCCGGGGAGCGGCGCTCCGTCCGTCAGCGTATTCATAAACCGGCCCATCATAAGGTACAGGATCCCGATGCCTCCCATTACCACGAGATTTACGATGATTGTCCAGACCATGCCCGCCTTCACATTCCTGACGCCCTGGTCTGTCAGCGCATACTTATGCTGAAATTCTTTTCCAAACATTTATTTCACCTCCCCTGCCGCAATGCGCCACTTGACCGCTTTGTTGTAATCCGCCCACATCCGCGCGTACAGTCCGTCCGCGTCCAGCAGGCTCTCATGCGTTCCATCTTCCGCAATCCGGCCGTTTTCCAGCACAATGATCTTATCCGCGCCTGTTACCGTAGACAGCCTGTGGGCGATCATGATCACAGTGCGCCCTCTTGTCAGCGTGGCAAATGCCTTCTGAATCAGCGCCTCGTTTTCTGGGTCGGCGAAGGCCGTCGCCTCGTCAAGGACGATGATCGGAGCATCCTTCAGAATCGCTCTGGCGAGCGCGATTCTCTGCTGCTCCCCTCCGGAAAGGTACGTGCCCTCTGTTCCGATGACCGTATCCATTCCATCCGGCAGCTTCTCAATGATATCACTGCACTGTGCTGCGCGGAGTGCCTCCAGAACCTCCTCCCGGGTAGCTTCGGGGCGCGCGGCACGTACATTTTCGAGAATCGAGGTCTTAAAGAGATGATCATTCTGAAATACGAACGCGATGTGATCCATCAGTACACGGGAATCGATTTCCCGCACGTCCACACCTCCGACTTCCACGCACCCGGAGGAAACATCCCAGAACCGCGGAATCAGGCTCGCGGCCGTTGTCTTCCCTCCGCCGGAAGGTCCGACCAGCGCCACTGTCTGCCCCGGCTGCACGTCAAACGAGACATGGCTGAGCGCCGGAATGTCCGCTCCCTCATAGGAAAATGTAACATCCCTGAACGCAATCCCGTTGTTCTCGGGCACCTTGGGATTCCGGCTCTTCTGCAGTACCGGCGCGCTCATCACGTCATTAATCCGCCCCAGTGCCGTGCCGGCCAGCATCATGCCGCTGGCCGCGAACATGATCTTTGCGAGTGCTGTGGATATGATGGCCGAGAAAACTGCGTAAAACGCAAAATTGGTGACAAAACCGGCGAAGTTTCCCTTTGCCAGCGCGCCCGGCGCAAGCAGAAGCGCCGCAGGAACCAGAAAGATAAACGCACCCTCCGTAAACGTCAGGTTGACCGACTGGGGAAGGCGGCACGCGACATCGGTATATTGCTCCGCCTTGCCGCTGTAATCTTCGATGGCCTCCTTGAAGGCTTTAAAGGAATAGACGGTCTGCTGGAATATCTTAACGACCGGAATTCCTCTGACATACTCCGTGCCCGCCTTGCTCATCGTGTCCTGCGCCCTCTGGTACTCCATCATCAGCTGCGCGTTTTTTCCGCCCATCATTGTGAACATCGCCGCAACAGAAATCACCGCCGCGAGAAGACACGCCAGTCCCATGCGCCAGGCAAACACAAACATCAGCACCAGCATGGAAACAAACATCGCGACAGTTCCCGCGATATCCGCCAGGTTGTGCGCGAGAAGCGTCTCGGTCTCGGCAGCCGCGCCGTCCAGCCGGTTCCGCAGAAGACCCGAGGCATTGCTGTCAAAAAAACCGAGCGGCGCCTTCATCAGGTGCGCCATTCCTTCCTTGCGGATATTGGCAGCCGTCCGGAAGGCGGCAAGATGCGTACACATCAGCGCCGCAAAATAAATGACAATTCCGGCAACCGCAAATCCAAATGCCATCCAGCCATAGGACGCGACACCTGTCGCTTTCGTCCATTCAGGCGCGGCGGCAATCAGGTCTCTCGCGGCCAGCCAGATCAGCACATACGGCATCATTCCCAGAATCATGGCGACCACGGAGAGTCCCAGCCCCAGAAACGTGAGCCCCTTGTAATTCCCCGCATATCCCAGAAGGACAGCGAGATCACTTTTCTTCTTTTCATTCTTCATGCAGCTTAAATCCTCCTCAATGTAATAAAATATACTATCCGTTATCCCAGAGTCCGCAGACAACAAATAAACACCTGTTCCTCTTTGACCGCTGTCACCTGACCCAAATTGATTACTAACAAAAGAAAAAAGGCCCGAAGGCCTTTTTTACAAGTCATATCCAGTTTTCCATATAGTGGTTTGAGATTCATCGTCTGTCCTTTTTACACAGAATCTGCTGCATCCCAGGTGCTGTAGAAAGCCATAAATGCTTTCAATCCTTCTGTCGGATCCTGTGTCAGCAGCCCAGCAGGTCGTGCCAACCCGGCATAAAGAAAGCCTCAATGGTCTGCAGGTAATGCATGGCGTCATCAAACGGATACTCATGCACGATCGGCTCAAACATGGCCGTGGTGTACGCGCTCATCAGAATGTGCAGCTCTTCGGGACTAATGTCTCTGACCGGTACGCCCCGGGCGCGGAGCTGATCGAAGACTTCGAGCATCCGTCTCTGGTGCTCTTCGACCATATCGTCGATAAAGTGCTCGTACTTTGTTCCCTGCGAACAGCACAGGATCAGACGGAAGGCGTCCAGATTCGGGTAGATGACCTCCCTGATCATGTCAATCTCCGAATCCTGCCACATGGCGTCGTAATTGCCTGTCAATGCCCCGTCATACCCACGCCGGACATGCGCCTCCATCCAGCGGTTCATTTCCTGAAGCGCCGGTTCCACCAGCGCGGCAAACATATCTTCCTTGTCCTTAAAGTGGCGGTACAACCCGCCGGACGTAATACCTGCCCGCGCGGCGATCGACCGTGTGGACGCGTTCTGATAGCCCTTCTCCAGAAACTCCTGCCTGGCAGCCGGAATGATCCGGTTGTGGCTTTCCGTCTTGTCTCTTGGCATACTCTTGCAGTCTTTCATCAGTAATCATTGATAGCGGTCACTGATTACTATAAACGTTTTCTCAAAATATGTCAAGATAGTTTTGCCAAACTTTTTTCACGGCCCTTGCAGCGCTGCTTCCAAAGATACAGTTAAGGAAACCCCTCTGTGTTAGGCTAGATGTCAGTGAAGCAAAATAACTTTTGTGGTAGTATATAGCTATCACAGGAAGGAGCTTCACTATGAATTACAAACCCGAATACAAGGAAGCGTTGTTACGCAGAATGCTTCCCCCAAACAACG
>JAFVEX010000041.1 GCA_017475785.1 Eubacterium sp.
TCTATTTGTGGAATTTAGTCTTCAGTGTGGAATTTAATTTTACATGTTGAATTTAACTTTTCACTCAAAGGTTGTTTCAGCTGTTTTTGTCTTATCTTCTGTTTGATCAGCGCAGGCGGATCCAGGTGATTCCGTCTTCATTCGCCGCGACGTACTGTCTGGTATCGATGGAGAAGAACTGCCGCGGATGCTCCTCATACTCGCCGCGGAACTTCTCCGTGCCGTCCATTCCGAATACGCAGAGCTCATCTCTGTTATAAAAGCTGACCTGATTTCCGGAAAATTCCACCTCCTCGAACAGAAAATCCATCGGCTGCCGCACCAGCTCTCTGCCTTCCAGATCATAGACATTCAGGATAAACGGTTCTTCGCTCTCACCGTCATTCTGATCCAGAATCAGCCCGATATAGCGCGCGTTGAAGAAAACGCTCTCGATTTCCTCTTCGACCTTGATTTCCTGTTTTTTCTCGGGAACGGTATCCCCCTCAAAGATGGTGAAGCCGTTGTCACGGAACGCCACGGCTGTGGTCTCGCTCAGATACTCAATCTCCGGAACCAGTGTATCTTCCATCTCAAACTGCCCGACGCGGTTATCCATCTGGTTCTGTCCGATATCATCAAAATTGTAGAACCTGATCAGAGTTTTCATTGTACTCTCTGCGTACGACAGATACGACACCGCCAGCAGCATGCCGTCCTGCGACAGCGCCATATCCATTGGATAGCCCGGCTCGTTAATGGATGTCTTGATCGAAGCAATTTCTCCGCCGTCGGCAGAATAATACCGGATCCAGCTGCTGTTGCTGCTGTCGCTCAGCATCGCGGCAACCGTCCCCTGCGAGGAGACAGCCGCCTGGACAATCGGCATATCGGTTGTGATGCTGCCGATCTGCCCGCTCTCATTGACAATTACAATTTCGGAGCCGTCTCCGTCATAGATAACTGCCGTTGTCCCGCAGACAGAAACTCTGGGCGCGTCCATGCGGTATGTGATTTCCCACTGCGTGCTCTGATTTCTGCTCATCAGCGAGGCACCGTCCGTCCCGTACCGCAGCACATTTCCCGCCATGCTGCAGTACTCACTGGAGATGGCGTTGTCTACGGTCTGGGTACCAATGACCTGATAGGACCGATAGGACCAGCGCCGTATGGCGAACTGTCCGATCAGAACGACCGCGATGACCGCGGCGGCGATGATGCCCCACACCATGAAGCGCAGGCGGCGCGGCGGGCGCGCGGCCTCTCTCGACGGCCCGCCGGGATCCGGCGGATCCGGCCTCTGTGCCTCCCTGCCCGCAGGAGCTGTATTCGGTTGAAGATCTTTCCTGTTCTCTTCCGTCATAACTCTCTGTCCAAATTGAAGTTTGTCGGGATCGTGGCAAATGAGTGCCGCGCGTTATGTAAGCACGACGCAATGCATATTCTCTGAACACGACTCACGAGGAGATGTTCGGAGAAATTCACACTTAGATATTGTTGGTGTGCGGACAAAGAGTCACACTTATGATGAATTGGCCGCACACCTACAAAATCTTAGTGCGAAGTTCGATGGCATTTCCCGTGGAGTGTACAGAGAATATCATTGTCGGAGTGCATATATAAAGAATACCGCGATCCCGACAAACTTCAATTTCACGGGAACACAGGCACCATCTGCAGTCCGCAGGTCTCCGGAAGCCCGAACATCAGATTCATATTCTGAACAGCCTGTCCGGCTGCGCCCTTCACCAGATTGTCCAGCGCGCCCATCACGACTACGCGGTGCGTGCGGGGATCGATCCGAAAGCCGATATCTACGTAATTGCTGCCCTCGACCCATCTTGTCTCGGCTGTCACATCATCTGCCAGCAGCCGGATAAACGGCTCGTCTCCATAGTATTTTTGGTATGCTGCCTGAATCTCCTCTGCAGAGCAGTCCGGATTCGCGAGGGAGGCGTACGCCGTCACAAGAATTCCCCTGTTCATTGGCACCAGATGTGGTGTGAAGTTCAGGAGGATCGGATGCCCTGCCGCATATCCCAGCTGTTCTTCGATCTCCGGCGTGTGGCGGTGATTTGTGACGCCGTACGCCTTGATGTTCTCATTGACTTCACAGAAAAGGTTTGGCAGCTTCGCGCCCCTTCCGGCGCCTGATGTGCCGGATTTTGCGTCAATGATAATGCTGTCCGCGTCTATCAGCCCCTCTTTGACGAGGGGATACAGGCTCAAAATCGAGCAAGTCGTATAACAGCCCGGATTCGCGACGATCCTGGCCGATTTTACCTGTTCTCTGTTGATCTCGCAGAGGCCGTAGACGGCTTCGTCGAGATACTGCGGCGCGGCGTGGGGGATTTTGTACCAGCTTTCATAGACGCTGACGTCCTTCAGGCGGAAATCTGCAGACAGATCTACGATTTTTACCTTTCCAAGAATCTCTTCATTTACAAGAGACGCGCACAGCCCCTGCGGTGTAGCGGTAAATATCACATCCGCCTCTTCACTCAGAGCTTCCATATTATCATCCTTGCAGACATCCTCCACCAGCGTCAGCATATTTCCGTATTGTCTGGCAAAGGCCTGATCCACATAGCTCCTCGAGCCATACCATACAATCTCTGCTTCCGGATGTGCCAAAAGAATGCGCACAAGTTCCGCTCCTGCGTAACCCGTCGATCCGATAATTCCTGCTCTGATCATGTATTGTTCCTCCCAATAAAGTCAAGTCATTTTTCCTTGAAAATCAAGGGTTTTTCAACGTTAAAGGATGACAGGAGACGGTTCTCTGTCACACCTGTCACCTTTTTTATTACTATGATAAAAATATCCGCTTTACCATCATATTCTTTTCCCCCGCGAAAGTAAAGTGGGAATGCATACGAAATTCCATGCATATTATCTCCTTATTTTGTGTATTATTATGCATATTTATGCATATATTAGTCATTTTATGCATTATTTGACAAAAAAATACATTCCATCTTGCATTCAGAGAGGGACTGCGTTATGATAGATGGCAGATTGGAACGAAATGGAGGAAATCAACCATGAATGAAAAAGTAGTACTTGCTTATTCCGGCGGACTGGATACCACTGCGATCATCCCATGGCTGAAGGAGAACTTCGGCTATGACGTCATCTGTGCCTGTGTTGACTGCGGACAGGGAAATGAACTGGATGGACTGGAGGAGCGCGCAAAGGCATCCGGCGCAGAAAAGCTTTACATTCTCGATGTAACGGACGAATTCTGTGATGATTTTATCATGCCGTGTGTAAAAGCCGGCGCAGTCTATGAGCACAAGTATCTGCTTGGAACATCCATGGCGCGCCCGGTGATCGCGAAAGCGCTGGTCGATGTCGCCCGCAAGGAAGGCGCGACGGCGATCTGTCACGGCGCGACCGGCAAGGGAAATGACCAGATTCGCTTTGAGCTCGGCATCAAGGCACTCGCACCGGATCTGAAAATCATTGCTCCGTGGCGTATGCCGGAGGTCTGGGGCATGAATTCCCGCGAAGAGGAAGTCGCGTACTGCAAGGCACACGGGATCGATCTCCCGTTCTCCATGGGCAAGGGCTACAGCCGCGACCGCAACCTCTGGCATATCAGCCACGAGGGTCTGGAGCTGGAAGAACCGGAAAATGCTCCAAACTACGACGAGCTGCTCGTCCTCGGCGTGACGCCGCAGAAGGCTCCGGACGAAGAAACGGAAGTCACCATGACCTTCGAGGCGGGCATTCCGAAGACTCTGAACGGCAAAGAGATGAAAGTCTCTGAAATTATCACAGAACTGAATGAGCTTGGCGGCAAAAACGGAATCGGCATCATCGATATCGTAGAGAACCGCGTCGTAGGCATGAAGTCCCGCGGCGTCTACGAGACCCCCGGCGGTACGATTCTGATGGAGGCACACGACCAGCTTGAGGAGCTGATCCTCGACCGTGAGACGATGGAGATGAAGAAAAAACTGGGCAGCCAGTTCGCGCAGATCGTCTATGAGGGCAAGTGGTTCACTCCGCTGCGCGAGGCGATTCAGGCATTTGTCGACAGCACTCAGCAGTATGTCACCGGCGAAGTGAAATTCAAACTGTACAAGGGCAACATCATCAAGGCAGGCACCTCCTCACCGTACAGCCTGTACAACGAGTCGCTCGCTTCCTTCACGACCGGCGATCTGTATGATCACCAGGACGCGACCGGATTCATCACGCTGTTCGGCCTCCCGTTGAAGGTTCGCGCGATGAAGATGGCAGAACTCGAAAAGTGATTTTTGTGTGCTTTCAAACAATATAGCAAAGACACCTTTTATCAACAGGTACACGTGTAAGAAGGGGCTGCAGCAAGGCAGCCCCTTCTTAGATTATACTACTATCTGACAGGCAAACAGCACCTCTTTATTACTTCCAGAAACGCGCCGTCCCGCTCCTCCTGTAAAACAATGCACTATCTTATTAATCTGTTTTTGTGATTCATATGCCTGTCGCTGTTGTCCCAAAATGATTTACCGCTGCACCCTTGCGCCTGCTCCTCCCACAATGGCTTCAACTTCTTTTTTGCTCGCCATAGTGGTATCTCCCGGCGTCGTCATTGCGAGCGCTCCATGCGCGGCTCCATAGTCGACGGCCAACTGGGCATCTCCTGTCGTCATCAATCCATAGATCAGTCCAGACGCAAAAGAGTCTCCGCCGCCTACACGATCCATGATTTCCAACCCCTGGTATTCTTTTGACTGAACAATCGTCCCGTCTGCCCAGCAGATCGCGCTCCAATCATTTATTGTAGCCGTTCTGACCGTTCGCAGCGTCGTAGCAACGGCCTTGAAATTGGGATACGTTCTGGCCGCTTTATCAATCATCTTCCGATAGCCGTCGAGATTGAGTTCCTTTAGATTTTTGTCATTCCCTTCGATTTCAAATCCAAGACAAGCGGTAAAATCCTCTTCATTTCCAATCATCACATCAACGTACTTTGCTGCCTCCTGATTAACTTCCTGCGCCTTTTTTATTCCTCCGACAGCGTTCCACATGGAGGGACGATAATTCAGGTCATAGGACACCACAGTGCCATATTTCTTTGCTGTCCTGATTGCCGCCAGCACGGTTTCACAAGATTGTTCTGAGAGTGCCGCGTAAATTCCTCCCGTATGAAACCATCTGACACCCAGCTCACCAAAAATGTATTCAAAGTCTAAATCCTCCGGTCTGGCCATGGCAATCGCCGTGTGCGCTCTGTCAGAACAGCCGAGTGCGCCACGAATCCCAAATCCCCTCTCGGTGAAATTGATTCCGTTCCTGCAGATCCTCCCGATTCCGTCCGTCTTCATCCACTTGATGAGAGAGGTGTCAACGCCACCCTGAAGAATGAAATCTTCCATCAGCATCCCGATCTCATTGTCGGCAAACGCGGTAATCACTGCTGTCCGCATGCCAAAGCATCGGCGTAATCCACGTATTACATTATATTCCCCGCCGCCCTCACAGGCCCGGAAAGAGCGCGCAGTTCTGATGCGTCCCTCGCCCGGATCCAGACGAAGCATTACCTCCCCGAGCGATACTGCATCATATTTGCATTCCTTTGCGTCTCTGATATTCAAATCCATGCTTAGCTCCTCTCCATTCCTTTTACCACCGCAACTGCCTCTGCCGTCAGCTCGCGGACGCGATTAAAATCCTTCCCACGGATCAGGTCGCCTTTGACCATCCAGCTCCCGCCGCAGGCTACGATCTTATCAAATGCCAGATAATGATTTAGATTATTGATCCCAATACCCCCTGTTGGCATAAACCTCAGATTGGTATACGCTGCGGCAAGTGCCTTGATCGTGGAAAGGCCTCCTGATTGTTCTGCAGGGAAAAACTTAATGACATCAACACCTCTCCTGACTGCCTGCGCAATCTCTGTCGGCGTGATACATCCGGGAAAAACAGGAAGCTCATTCGCGATGCAGTGATCAACAATCTCAGCGTCAAACCCCGGGCTCACAATAAATTCGGCTCCCGCCGCGACAGCCTGGTCAACCTTGTCAACTGTCAAAACAGTACCCGCGCCGACAAGCATCTCCGGATACGCCCCTTTCATAAAACGTATGGCTGTCTCCGCAGCGGCTGTCCGGAATGTTACTTCCGCACAGGGAAGTCCTCCTGCAATCAGCGCCTCTGCCAGTGGCAGCGCATCTTCTTCCTTTTCAAGCGCCACGACCGGCACAACTTTGCATTCCTCAATTCTCTCCAGAACTGTTTTCATCACCTTCACCTCCATTAGTGACTGTCTGCTCTCTTCTATTGCTGATAATCCAGATAGGCTCCCTTCATCGGGCTGGCAGCCAACTCGCTGAACATCCGCAAGACACCTCTTTGATACTTCCGTGCGCGGGGTTTCCAGAATCTTTTTCGCTCATTCAGGATCTCCTCGATCTCTTCAGCCGTTTTTCTCTCGCCACGCACACCGACAATATTTAATCTGCGTTTTTCAATGTCAATCTCAATCAGGTCATCCGGCTCGACCAGCGCGATCGGCCCTCCTTCGGCTGCCTCCGGACTGCAATGTCCGATAACCGGCCCGGTTGACGCCCCGGAAAATCTGCCGTCTGTAATCAGCGCAATGCTCCGCCCCAGTTCTTTATCGCTGCTGATCGCCTCTGAAGTATAAAACATCTCTGGCATACCACTGGCTTTAGGACCCTCGTAGCGGATGAAGACAGCATCCCCTTTTTCAACCCGTTTTTCGAGCACTGCCTGCAGGCATTCTTCCTCACTGTCAAACGGTTTGGCACGCAGCACTGCCCGAAACATTTCTCCTGGACATGCCGTGTGTTTGATCACAGCTCCCTCAGGCGCCAGATTCCCTTTTAAAACAGCAATGCTTCCATCCGTGCCGATCGCCTTGTCATAGGGGCGAATAATATCTGTCTTTGTTAAATGAACGTTATAGCGCTCATTGAATTGTTTCAGCCAGAGAGCACAGCGCTCGTAAAACCCGCTGCTTCTCAGTTCCTCCAGATTCTCCCCGACCGTTTTTCCGGTGACGGTCCTGGCCTCCAGATGCAGCTGACCTCTGATCTCTTCCATAACAGCCGGAACGCCTCCCGCGTAATAGAACACCTCTGCCGGCCATCTGCCGGACGGACGGATATCCAGAAGATAGTGCGCGTCCCTGTGCAGACGATCAAACGTTTCTCCGGTGATCTCAATGCCAAATTCATGTGCCAATGCCGGCAGATGAAGCAGTGCGTTTGTGCTTCCCGAAATTGCTGCATGCACCATAATCGCATTTTCAAAGCTCTCCCTGGTCACTATATCAGAGGGGCGCATGTGCTCCGCCTTCGCCAGCTGAACCGCGCATGCTCCGGCTTGCTTCGCAAACTTAACGAGATCCGGGCTGTTTGCCGGCAAGAGCGCGCTTCCGGGAAGGGCAAGTCCCAGTGCCTCCGCCATAATCTGCATAGTTGATGCCGTCCCGATAAAGGAGCAGGCGCCACACCCCGGGCAGGCATTGCACTTTGCCCACTTGAGCGTCTCGGCGCTGATTTCACCACGCTCGTATTGAGCACTGTACATGCCGAGCTGCTCCAGGGTTAGCATTTCCGGCCCCGCATGCATCGTTCCGCCCGGCACGACTACAGCAGGAATGTTGACACGGGCAAGTCCCATCAGGTTTGCCGGCATCCCTTTGTCGCAGCTGGCAAGAAAGACGGCAGCGTCAAACGGCGTCGCTTTCGCGTGAATTTCAATCATATTGGCAATCATCTCGCGGCTGACCAGACTAAAATTAATTCCGTCTGTCCCCTGACTCTCGCCATCACAGATATCTGTTGTATAATATCTGGCACCAAATCCACCGGCCTCCGCCACACCTTCTCTGGCAGCTTCGACAAGCTGATTTAAATGGGCACTTCCGGGATGACTGTCCCCGTAAGTACTCTCGATCAGAACCTGTACTTTCTCCAGATCTTCTCTGGTCCATCCTGCGCCGATTCGCAGGGGATCCAGCTCCGGAGCCAGTTCTCGCATTTTCTGACTTACAAGCTTCATTACATTAATTCCTCATTTACATGCGTCATCAATTTCAACCCACATCGTGACCGGCGCGCTGTCGATTTTTTCAACAAACAGAGGCATGGCCACTGCCGAGATGATACTGTCCGGCTCCAGACCTGCAAAACTTACATCCTCGATAATGCAGATCGCTTCGCTGTCGCGATGACATCCAAGCATAATTTCATGCGTAACGCCACCGTCTTCAGTGGCTGCCGGGGAACCAAGCGAGATCGTATCCAGAGCGATCGCTTTTAACTGGCTTCCAAAGTGTTCCATCAGATACTGTGCCGCAGACGGAGTGACATAGGGACCATTTTCTGCGTAACACCTTGGGTCATTTGTCCTCACTTCCGCAAAACCGGTTCGCAGCATCAGCAGATCCGCTCCGGCAATTCTTTCATGCCATGGCACCAGATCTTCCTGCGTGATCGCCTCCCCTGCTTGTTTCGGAACATCGATCAGAAGCGGTCTGTCGTAGAAGAATCTGTCAAATGGCTCCTCGCAAAGCCTTCGCCCCTGATTGTTAAAATGCCTGGCTCCGTCCATATGTGATCCAAAATGATTAAACAAGGTCATCACATATTGATTGCAGCTGTCTCCTTTTTCAATCTGTGTAAACGGCGAAACCTCTACTTTCGGGTTTCCAGGCCACCCTGGATCACACGCGCGCAGGTCATATGAGATACGCTTTTTCATATTTAGTTCACCTATTTTGATCCTTTCTGCCATATACCGCTACCAATAGCACAATAATCAGAACACCCTGCACCATCTGCTTTCCAGATTCTGCAATATTCATGACAGTCATCAACGAAGATATCAGGGTCATAATCGCGACACCGGCAATTGTTCCAACATAAGAGCCGCTTCCGCCTAATACACTGGTGCCGCCGACCACAACCGCAGCAATTGAATCCATGTTGAATGACTCTGCCGTCGATAAGAAACTGGTTCCTGTGTACCCGAGGAACAGGAAACCTGTCAGCCCTGCCAGGATAGAAGATATCATGTAAACCACAATCAGCACTGCGTTGGTGTGAATGCCCGAGTATCTGGCGTTGGTCGGATTGACACCGACCGCGTACAGCGCACGACCTGCCGTAGAAAATTTCACGATGACCACGATAATCGCCGCAAGGATGATCCAGATCAATGTCACTCCGTTAATCACTCCCCCGAGTTTTCCGTTTGCGATTGACGCGAGAATCTGCGATGTCTTTCCCTTTGGCGAACCGTCGCAGTATATATACGCGATTCCCCAGACTGCGCTTCCCATAGCAAGGGTCATGATCATAGAGGGGATTTTCAGGAGGCAAATGCCGAGTCCGTTGATCAGCCCGATCACGGCCGCCGTAAGAAGGCAGATCAGCAGTGCCTTCATTGTCCTGCCATTGTTTCCATTAATAATCTGCGCGCTCATGACATTGCACAGAACCAGTGTATAGCGGATCGAGAGATCAATGCCTGCCGTGATGATGACGAGCGTCTGTCCGATACAGACAATCCCGAGAAAAGCCATCTGCCGGAAAATACTGCCGATGTGGTCTGCCGCAAGAAACCCCGGGCTCACAACATTTGCCGCAATGGCAAGTATGATTGCCATGACATATACCAGAATCAGAGGCAGGATTTTTTTCAGCATCAATGAATCTATGCGCTTTGTCTTTACCATGGTTTCCTCCCTCACTTTCTTGTGCGAATCGCGCTAATCCCAAGTGCTATGATCAAAATGGCTCCCTGCAGTACAAACTGATAATAAGATGAAACACCTTTTAAATTCAGTATGTTGTTGATGATACCCAAAATCATTGTCGCCGCAACGCATCCGATGACACTTCCTTTTCCGCCTGAGAGCGCCGCTCCGCCAACCGCCGCTGCTGTAATAGAACGCTGCGAATAGGGCTCTCCGATCAGAGGACTGCCTGATGTCGCAAAGCAGGTGATGAAGATCCCTGCAATCGCCGCCATAAGTGAACATATTACAAATGCCCTGATCTTGATTCGGTCCACTGGTATGCAGGAGGATCGCGCGGAATTTTCATTGCCGCCGATCGCTGTGATATACCGGCCTGTTTTAGAGCGGTTCAGCAGAAGCCACATTGCAGCTGTGGCGCCGACTGCAAGCAATACCGGAAACAGATAATTCCATCCCTTTGTGATAAACTTCGTGAAGGCTGAAGGCAGCGATCCGCCTGGCCCCGGCATAATGTAAAGCGCCACACCTCCAAAAAATGTAGAGGTGGCCAGCGTCGCGATGATTGGCTGCTGATGGCCTTTGACAACAATCATCCCGTTGATAAAACCAATTCCCAGTCCTGCTACGATCGCTACAGCAATCGACACAATCCACTTCGCAGGACTGCCCGCTTCTCCGATCAGTGTGACCATCAAAACATTGACAATCGATATGACAGAACCCACCGAAAGATCGACACCACCCAACATGATGATAAATAGCTGCGCATACGTGACAAACAGCAGTCCGATATTTGATATCAGCAGATTACGGAGATTTCTGACCGAGGCAAATCGCGCGTTGAACGCAATGGATGCCACAATGAGCAGAACGAAAAACACGTAAACAAAAATCACTTCGCTCTTTCGCTTTATCAGCAGTGACCGGTTGTGTGCTGTATTCAGACGAAATCCGGAGCCTGATTTATTCATGGTCGCTTTCCTCCTTCACATTCATTGCTGCCTTCATGATGATTTCCTCGGTCAGTTCTGCCCCGGAAAGCATGCCGGTGATCTCTCCCTCAAAAATGGTTATAACCCTGTCGCACAATCCAATGCACTCCATCATGTCTGAAGTGTAAACCAGAATTCCCACGCCATCTGCGGCCAGTTTACGAATCAGTCTGTAGATTTCCTGTTTTGCCTCAACATCAATTCCTCTGGTTGGCTCGTTGAGCAGCAGCACCTTTGGCTCATCTGCCAGACTCTTTCCGATAGAGACTTTTTGTTGATTTCCGCCAGAAAGGTTTCCAACCGCCTGTTCTTGACCCGGTGTCTTAATATTCATGGTATCAATCATTTTGCCGACAACTTGCTTTTCCTCTTTGCTCTGGACAAATGAGAATTTCTGCCGGCGTCTCAGACTCGCCATCGCAATGTTTTCCCTGACAGACAGCGGGAGCGAAAGGCCCTGTCCTTTCCGGTCCTCCGGGACATATCCAATCCCGAGGCGCAGGGCACTGGCCGGATTGTCATACTTTAGTTCATTCTCGCCAAGGAAGATACGTCCGTTTGTTTTCTTACGGACACCGGCAATGATTCGCATCAGCTCCGTTTGCCCCTGCCCATCAAGCGCGGCAATTCCCAGCACCTCGCCCTTTCGGATCTCAAACGAAACCCGATGAACCTTGTCCCTGTCGGATAGGTTTTCCGCCCGGAAAATGACCTCTTCTGCCGTTCCTTCCAGTTTTGGGGGAAAGATGTCCTCCAGATCGCGCCCAACCATCATCCGAATGACATCGTCAGGTGTGATGTCTTTGATTGCAACGGTTGACACAAATTTTCCGTCTTTCATCACCGTCATCTCATCACCGAATCGAAATACCTCTTCCATACGGTGTGAGATAAATAGTATGGTTTTGCCCATTTGTTTCAGCCCTTCAACGATTGCAAAGAGCTTATCGACCTCGGACTTTGCGAGCGTCGCGGTCGGTTCATCCAGAATCAGGATATCCGAGTCACTCACCAGAGCTTTCAAAATTTCGACCATCTGCTGCTGTGCGATTTCCAGATCTCCTGCCCGCATATACGGATCAATTTGAATTCCATACTTTTCGCTCAGCTCTACGGCCTTCTCCAAAATGCTCCCATCATCAATAAACCCACGGTTCATGCATTCTTGATTCAGAAAAATATTCTGAGCAACTGTCAGCTCCGGCAGTATTGTCATCTCCTGGTAAACCATCGCAATACCTTGCTGTTTCGCGTCCTGTGGATCCGAAAAGGTGACAGGTGTTCCATGCAGAAGGATCTCTCCTGAATCCGGCTGATAGAGTCCTGATAACATCTTTAATACAGTGCTTTTCCCGGCGCCGTTCTCACCCTGAAGCACATGCACTGTGCCCGGCTTTACAACAAAAGAAACATGGTCAACCGCATGGACACCGACAAAAGATTTATCCAGATCCCTTATCTCCAATACTGGTTTCATTCTCGCTCCTTTCTTTCCCGTAATACTGGTTCCTTCTTTCTCCGTTTTTCAGAAGGCCAGACAACACTGTGCTCTCCGGCCTTCTGAATCTTCGTAAACTCACTCCGCAAACAGCGCCTTCGCATTCTCGTCTGTCAGCTTTGTCACGGTCCAGAAGTTGTCGGAAAGATCCGGTCGATAGTACTCATCGAGGTTGCCATTCGTGACGGTAGGTGTTGAGAGGGGCATCTCCTCTGGGATGCTCTCGCCATTGAGCGCTCGAACTGCCAGCGTCAGCGCATCTGCGCTCATATAAGTCGGGCTCGTGAAGGCGATGCTGTCGATTCCGCTTTCTTTCCATGCGCGGAGGTATCCGTTGACTGCTTCTCCCGTCATTGGAACCAGATCGCGTCCGGCACCGCTAAATGCATCAATTGCAGCCTGGCTCATGGCGCCGCCCTGCGAAAGGACTGCGTCAATCTGCGGATAAGAGCTCAAAAGATCCTCAATCGCTGATTTTGCTGTCGCGTAATCCCAGTCCGCGTTAACTGCTGCGACAACTTCAGCCTTCGGGCTTTTTTCCTTCAGTCCGTCGACCATTCCATTGTGCCGGTTCTCAGAGGTATCTGTTCCTGCCGCTCCATCCAAAACAATGACATTGCCGCCGTCCGGAAGCTGCTCTCCGATAAAGGTTCCGCAGGTATAACCGTAATCATAATCTGACTGCGTGATTTTACTCGTGACTTCATCCGTGCTGGCAAGGTTATCAAACGCGATGACGACGATCCCCTCCTCGACAGCTTCTGCAAGAATATCATTGAGCGCATCCGCTGTGATCGCTGTCACGCAGATTGCGTCGACACCCATTGTGATCAGATCATTGATATCTGCTATCTGCTTCGTCTGATCACCATCGGCATTGAGCATCACATAATCGGATATCTGTCCGTTCTCTTTCATCTGGTCTGCAGCCTGACGAAATTCCGCTTCCATTTGCTGTTTCCAAGAGTTATTGACCGTGTAGTTGGAGAATCCAATCACCCAGTCTCCCTTGGGGATTCCCGCAGGATCCGTGATGTCCCCGCTGACTTCTGCCGCAGCACTGTCTGTATCACCAGATTCTGCCGCAGAAGATGACGTCGTCTGCCCTGCCGGTGTACTTGATGCTTCCTCTTTTCCAGTGCTTCCACATCCCGCAAACGACGCAGCAGCCAGTGATGTCATCAGAATCATTGCAATTAGTTTCTTCTTCATGTGTAACTCCTTTCTCATATCGTTTCTTTAAATACATCCGATGTATTTGTTGATTTCATGTTACTATATGCCCTTTTAATATACAAGTCATATGATGTTTGCGATGATTTCTTCTCTTTTTTGCACAAAAAAAGAAGCCCCGAACTTCTGTCCAGACTTCTTCTTTTGTGCAAATCATCTGATGTTTTTTCTTATTATCGGTTATAAAGCCGGCTTTCTTCTCTAAATCATCAGATGTATTTATATTGCCTGATCCCTTTCTTCCTTCATTTTCGCAATCAGCGCATAGTTCGCCGCCAGGTGCGCTGTCATTGCACAGCTGGCGCCTCTGGGATCATGCCGCGCGATCGCCTCAATAATCATTCTGTGTGTTTTGATCGTTTCATTGCGCAGCTGGAGCTCTGTAATTTCGATGAGGGCAGCCACCGCTGTCTGAATGATCGGCATCAACGACTGTACCACATAGTTTTCGCTGCATTTTGCGATGTAAGAATGAAATTCAATGTCTTTTTGCGAATGATTTTCTTTTCGTGCAATCAGTTCCTCGATTTCTGTTTCCAACTGTCTGAGCTCCTCTATATCCTTCTCCGATGCTTTTTCTGCCGCTGCGGCAGAGATATTTGGCTCCAGCATGAGGCGTACATCAAGCATATCCAGCGTGAGCTGATACTGATCCTTATGCCGGGCCAGATGAAGGGGATCTGCATCTACCGGTGTCGTCGAAGTAACGTAGGTGCCCGAGCCCTGCCGTACTTTCAACATACCGAGCCCTGCGAGACTTTTGACGACCTCTCTGATGGTCGACCGGCTTGTTCCGAACCGCTCAGCCAGCTGAAACTCATTTGGGATTCTGTCCCCCACATGACATTCTCTCATCAGATACTGCATCATTTCATGCTCGACCTGTGAACTTACAAGTTTTTTTTCGATCCGATACGTCGATGAATTTTTCACTTTATTTTGCTTCATAAGATCACCCTTTTCAACAACACCAGACAATCCGCAGGCGATAACACCTTCTAAAAATTCAGAAAGCAGTCCTCTCATTCAGCCTGATATTATAACAGATTCCAGGCTTCACGTCATCCGGTTTCCACCTGAAACGATTCTGGCCTGTCCACCCAAAGTCTGCCCCGTTAGTTTGTTTTCTGAATAAACCTGTGGTGCCTGGAGCTGTCATATTTTTCCGTATAAACACCCGATACACTGGCAAAAGCCATCATAAAGCACTGCAGCAAATTGAAACGTTTCATTAAACTGTTTTTGTGATTCATATCCCCTTCTTTGTTGTCCCGACAGACAAATCCCTCTATAGTGATAACAGCAGGAATACACCGCTCCAGATGCAAGGATCCTTACATCTGAAGTAAATGTGTCACCTGTATATGAAAGCAATAAAAAATGACCGTATTACAACAAACAGGAGGAAACCAATGTACGGACAGGAATTCAAGTTTTTTAATCTCTTGGACATCTTCAAAAACAGGGAAAAGGTCGAAGGAACCGCCGAGTGCGTAGAAGTCTATGATTATACTGATTTCAACATGCGCTGGATAGAGCCGCCGATCCCGATTTACTATATTTCCACACTTGATGAGTTCGGCAATTCAAACGTGGCTCCGATTTCGCTGGGAACCTGCTGCTGGGGCGAGCATCCCTGGGGAAGGCATTACTACACCATCGGCGTGCAGCACACCCGCGATACCAACCGCAACCTGAAGCTGACAAAGGAATGCGTCATCAGCTACGCAAACGCGAGACAGCTAAGAGAAAGCACCATCGCCTGCTGTCCGGTTCCGTACGGCATCAGCGAGATGGAGGTAGCGAAATTCACGCCGCTCCCGTCAAAAATCGTCAAACCGGCAGGCATCAAGGAGTGTATCTCCAATCTGGAAGCGCGCGTGATCGATATGGTGGAAGTCTCCAATACAACCATCTTCGTCGTTGAGATCGTTGGCATGAGTGTAGATAAAGAAGCCCTCGACCGCGACAGACATACAAAATATCAGCTGGGCATCGGCGGAACCGACCTTGTATTTGAGATGTCGCTGACCGGAGCGCCGGCGCGTATGAACTACGGTGTCATCGACCAGAGCCGAATCATGCCCTGCCCGAGCACGATCGGCGATGAAAATGACTGGAAGGGATCATTTGAGTCCTGGATGCTTTCTGAGCTTCACCGAGGACGCATGACAAAAAAAGAATACAAAAAGCTCCTGCTCCTCAACAAGAACTGGATCCGCAATTCCAACCCGGAAACAAACGGGGAAGTCAAAAAAGAACTGACGGAGCTACTCAGAGAAGTAATCTGGCGCCCGATTAAAGAGAACGACTATGAGCGCAAGAATGACGTACAGGCGAGGAAGGAGCATAACTATATCCGCAATGCTGTTGGGTACTATGACGCTACACCTGAGCTGATGGAGGTTTCCGGCAAAGACGCCGTGAAGTTCCTTGACCGCATGCTGGCAGGCGGTGTCAGCAAACTCCAGACAACGCAGGCTGCAAGCATGCCCATGCTGAATAAGGACGGCATCATCATCGACAATGTCATCGTATTCCGCCCGGAAGAAGACAAGTACTGGATTTCCACACAGAAAATTGACATGATGTTTATCTGGTTTGATATGAACAGGCAGGATGAAGATGTCTCTTACAGAGAAATCACTGCCGACAATACGACTTACGCCGTACAGGGGCCAGACTCCCGCAGTGTGCTGAACGCGATCCTTGAAAAGGATATTACTGACCAGAAACTGAATACCATCTGCGACAACGCGATCGACGGACATCCCGTAAAAATCGCACGCTGCGGCAGCACCGGTGAACTTGGCTACGAGCTCTTCTGCGATCCGGATGATGAACTGCTGGCAGAGACCAGACTCGAGGAGCGCGGCAAAGCATACAACATCCAGCGCATCATGACAGACGTGATCACCACCAGCCTTCCTGCTGAAAAAGGCTATGTTTCGATGAGCGATCTGGATCGTCTGAATCCGCTTGAGGCGGGATTTGAGACGTCCATCGACTGGGACAAGGACTTCATCGGCAAAGATGTACTACAGAAAATCAAGGCAGACGGCGGTGCCGGAAAGACCCTGATCGGCTTCACAATCGATGATCCGAAAGCTGTCCTCCAGCACGAATGCCCTGTGTTAAAGGGAGACAAAAAGATTGGCCGCATCACCCGCTTCACCTACGGATATACGGTTGAAAAGGTGATTGGATACTGCCTTGTTGATATTGGCGCCGCAAAGCCAGGTGACACTGTCACAATCTATAATTATAAAGCAGTCCTTACGGACCGCGTGTTCTACGACCCGCAGGACGAGAGAATCAGAGGATAAGTAACAACTATATTTCACATCCTCTCTCCCACAGGACAGACAATCAAAAAATGTAATCATCCGCCTCAGGCAGAAAAATAATCTCTGCCTGAGGCAAAACTATCTGCGGCGGCCTTTCACGAACTTGCGGATTCCAACGAACGGTTAGCCGGAGGTTCATCGAATGCTTCATGTGTGAGACCGATGAATGCACCGCCGCAGGTGATCTTGTTTAAAGCACAATATAAATCCGTCATATCAGTCCACATCGTTTTTTCAGGTTGATGATCTCAGCCTCCATGTCCCTGATACGCGCCTCTGCTGCAGTTGCGCGGGTCTCTGCTGTGTTCGCCCGAGTCTCTGCCTTGATGGCACGCTGATGTTCTCTTCTTGTTTTCTGCCGCTGCTGTCTTAATTCCTTGCGAGTAGCTTTGATTTCCTCTCTCTGGCTCTCGACACCTTTTTCAAATCCGTTCAGATAATGGCCTTCCGCAAGATTACACATATTTTTCAGCCTCCCCTCGATTTCTACAGTGGTTTCTATCTGGTATTCTGTTTTTAGGACTCTTTTTGTTTCTTCAACATTGCTCTGGTTAAATAAGACAGTGAGCAGCCGGTGCAGTTTCGTGGGTTTGTGGTGCGCCTTATCTTCCCGGCCTGGCTTCGGTATCCTGACCATCATGACCAGCAGCAGGTCATATCTGGCCTTGCCCTTATATCTCCCGACCACATTTTCCTGGCGGATGCGGTACCTGGTGATCGTGTTCGCGTTTTTATCAGGCGCGTTCATGCAGATCCAGATCGACGTGACCTTGTTCAGCAGGTCGTAGTTATCACCTGTGACGGTCCGCCCCACCTGGTCGGACAGCATCCTGGCGCAGTAAAAAATGCCCCTTGTTGTCAGGTCATAGCCGGGGTACGGCGCTTTCTGAGCCTCGACATTAATGACCAGCTGCGAAGGCAGCCGCATTTCTCCCTGGCCTTCGCGCGCGCCCGGCAGCAGTGCTTCGAACCGGATGTCATAAAGCGCCTTACCTTCTCCGGGTATACTGCTCTCTGTGCCGATTGCAGTGACGGCCTCCCCTGCATGTTTATTATGCCGGGGGCTCGTCCCTTTATTTTTTCCTCCGCCGGGACTAATCGGAATTTCAGACACATGGACAGCCTCAATGCACTGGAAGATTTCGTCTATCGCCGTTTCTTCATATTCCGGAACCGTATATTTCATGATCCACGAGAGGATCTGCTTGTCCGCAAGAATCCATTTCGCGTTCTCATCATACTGCGCGCTGATAACTTCCATACGGTCATTGCCCTTATTGCTTCTGGCAATCTGATTATGATCGATTGCGTTGCCAAGGTAATTATCCATCAGCGCTGGCGGGGTGAATAACCCCTGCTTCCTGCCTGCCTGATCTTTGATTACCTGCTTTTTGTCGTTCTGTTCCTGGATCGCCTGCTTTTTAACCGGCTTTTTTTCGACTGCCTGCTTTTTTCCCGTTCCTTTCATTTCAGACATCCTGCCTCCCTTTCTGCCAAAGTAACTGGCTGGCGGGATATCTTCACCTAATGCATTGCGGAAAATGACACTTCTTGCCCGATAATATCATGACTTCCACAAAGATCTGGCAATTAAGGACGATTTCCTGTCAGGAAGAACGCCATCTTCCCCGGTACATCCCGCCATATTGATTTGTGACTCATATGGGGAATGTGTGCCGAACGGCTCAGAAACGTTTCCCGGATATGCACTTATAGTATACGATAATATGTACTTACCGTCAACTCTGATAATTTGTATTTTAAAGGGTTCTTTAAATCACTTTTTGAGCTTGCGCCAGCGAAGGCGGCCTCCGCATACTGCGGCGACCGCCTTCTTTCATCTGATCATTCAGTTAAGGGAGCACTGTTTTTTACAGAGTACATGAATCACCTGCAGGTCCGTTAATCCAGATAATCCTGTACGTTGGAAGCATCTACCAGCTCAAATGGTACATCTACACCACGGGACTCGCCGCCTCTTACGCAGACATCATACGCAGAAGCTGCTGCCCATTTAGCCTGTGCCAGCGCATTCTGGAAGACTGTTGCGGAAAGATTACCTTTTACGACTTCCTGCAGAGCATCTTGATTCGCGTCAATTCCCAAAATTGAAACGCCTGGGATATCAGCTGCCCGATAGGCCTGGAGCGTTCCCATCGCCGCCTCGTCGTTGCAGCACGGGATGCAGGTCACCTGATCGCCATAAGCGGTCACCCAGTCCTCTGCGTTCTGGAGCGCCTTATCACGCATGTAATCAGAAAGCTGAGTGGACAGAAGTTCATAATTAAAGCCCGCTGCATCGAGCGTCTCAAACACGCCTTTTTCGCGAAGTGTGGTGTGATCATATCCCTCAGAGCCCTTCTGGTAGCACATCTTAACCGTCTCAGAATCATCGATGTTCTCCAATATCCATTTTGCCTCGAGCTCGCCTGCCTGTCTGTTATCAGAGCCGACAAACCCGATCCCATTATTCAGTGCGTCATGATGCACCAGCGCGCATACACATACAACCGGCATGTTTGCCTCCAGGCATACGTCAAAGCAGCCGACACATCCATCCGAATCAGCCGGATCGAGGACAATACAGTCAACCCCCTGCGCGATAAAGTTTTCAACAATCTGAAGCTGTCTGTTCGGATCCATTTCTCCGTCTGCCTCAATGACCTTGACGTTTGGGAAATTCAGCTTGCAGTAATAGGTAAATGTGTTGCGCAGCTTCGTTGTAAAGGTGTCTTTGAAGCCAAGATCAATGTATCCCCATGTGAATTCTTCATCACCGCTGACTGCCATATCGGAATATTCTTCTTCCCAATCACCAAGCCCGTCTGCCGCCTTCTCGATCTTGTCTTTCGCGACCATGATATCCGTCTCAGCATCCTCGGATGAAACCTCTGACGTTTCCTCTGTATCGCTCTCTTCTGCCGCGCTGACTGCTGTGCTCTCTTCTGCCGCATCAGTATCCTCGGCTGCACTGGCTGCTTCTGCTGCTGCACTGGCTGCTTCCGCTGCTTCACCGGCTGCTTCCACCGCTTCACCGGCTGCTGCCGTGCTGCTCACTGCCGCAGCGCTGCTGTCCGCTGCTGCGCTGCCTGCCTGGGAACTGCCATCGGAAGAACCGCCGCACGCCGCAAGGCTTCCCGCAAGGCATAATGCTAATAATGCTGCTGTCAGTTTTCTCTTCATGATACCTTCTCCTGTTCTTTCTATACTGCGTTTTTGTTGTACCTCTTGCTGCCAGTCTCCTCTCTCAGAAACATAAAACAGCGTTCAACAACTGTGCCGGTTTTTTCCAAATACCGCACAGATCATTGACATTTTTACATTTGGTCAGATTTTTCTCCAGCAGATGTCCCTGAGCATTTCTGTCAGTTCTTCTTTGACCGCTTTATTCTTCACTGGATCCGGATTTTCCATCCACAATGTATTCAGATTCAGGATACGCTTGTGTTCTTCTTGGTTGATACGGCCGCGGCGCTCTTCTGCATCCATCCATGTAAAAAAGTTGCCGATCCAGCGCCTGTCATCGCCAAGTGTTTCGTCGCAGCGAAGCCTGTTCATGCTCAGACGCCCGTAGTTGAGTCTCGGCGTGTCGCCTGTGATCGAGCATTCAAAAAGCAGATCCGCTCCGGCAAGCCCCGGCTCATCAGCAATTTTCATATCCGCCTCAAGAAGGTCTTCACGGACGGAACATCCGACAGCTTTGCCAATAAAGAGTGTATTATTCGACAGCGGATACATATCGAGGATTTTTACCTCTACGTTGGAAGCACACTCCTTGATTCCGGGCGGGGCAACCTTGGTGGAGGGAAGCTCTGTCAGCCGGCAGACATCGATCTCGCTGATTCCTCTGGGAATCGGCATTCCGGATATATGGCTCTCCTGCATCAGGTTTGCCGGATAATAACTGATGACGCATTCCTTGCTGATCATCAGGTTTCTTCGTGTCTGCCGTCTGTTGTGAACGTCGAAGCAGTAATACCAGCCGCAGTCGGATGGCTCACCCCACATCGCTGTTCCCATGCTGATGGGTGCGATGTTCACATTTCCGTGCTCGTCGAGTGTGCTGACCCAGTAGCAGGCAACCGGCGGCTGAATCCACCTGTGTGAAAAACCATAGTCCTCATATTTTGTCAGGATATCGCCCATGTCGAACTGATCCTTTGCCTCGATATCCTGATAAATTGCAGTTACGTCAAAATATTTCTGTGTGTAGGTACTGTTTGCCATATGAATGTCCCTTCTCTGAATTGGTAACTCTGGCTTTTTCCTGCTGTCACAGGTATATTCTCTATGATGTAATTAAAAATGATTTCATCCTAATCTACAATGAGATTTCCACCCCAAAAAAGGAAATCGCTTCAATGAAACGTTTTAATGAACCGCTTCATCCCGCTGTCACAGGCAGCATTCTCTTGTGGTATACTGGAGTCGGACAACCAATTTCCAGGGAAACACTGAATGAAAATCTCCCGGGAGCTGAGCGGTGATGGATTAAATCAGCGTTTCCCCAGAATGCAAATGGAGAAGATGATGGCAACGATCAAAGATGTCGCGAAAGCGGCCGGCGTGTCGATCGGCACGGTTTCTAATATCATCAATGGAAAAACGACTGCGCGCACCGATACCTATTTCCGCGTGCAGAAGGCGATTGCAGAGCTGAATTACCGCCCAAGCTTTTCCGCGCGCAATCTCCGCTCGAATAAATCGAAGCTGATCGGCGTCCTGCTGCCGCGCCTGAACCAGTTCTACTCCGAAATTTACAGCGGCATCATTGACCAATTCCGGAATACGTCTTATCTTCCGCTGCTAAAGCTGTCTCTGGATGATCCCGCAATGGAATCTGTGATACTGAAGGATTTTTATGAGGCCGGTGTCGAGGGCCTGATTCTTGTTCCTGCCTCATCCGGATCCGATCAGCAGCTGCTTGAACAGCTGCGCGGGCTGCAGATCCCGCTTGTACTGGCAGACCGGAATATCCCGGAGCTCTCCTGCGATAAAATTATTTTTGACAATTCCACGCTTCTGTACCAGACAGCCGCTCTCTTCGCAAAAAAGTATGTCCCGGAAGAAATTGCCCTGGTCTGTCTTCTGGAAAATCACTCCTCTGAGCTGGAAGCGATGGACGGTTTTCTTCATGCGCTGCCCGAAAGCCCTGTATATCAGGTTTCGCCGCACCGGGGAGAGATCTTTGCTTCTCTGCTGACGCAGTTCACTGCTCTGGAACATTCACTCAGAGTAATTGTCGCGACAAATGGCGATATCGCGCTTGCCGCGCAGGATGTATGCGCGCTTCTTGGATGGAATACGGAGATTCATGCTTTATCCGGAAGCAGCTGGCCGCTGAGTGAGTCCGACGGCAGCATCCGTCCGATCCAGCGCCCGGCAAACGCCGCCGGCAGGCTGGCGGCGCGCAGGCTGTCCCTGACGCTCACGGAAGCAGACGAACACCGCTGTGAGACAATCTATGTCAAGAAGCTTCATCCACATAAACAGCCGGATATCAATCTGCCGGATATTCCCGCGACAATACGCGTGCTCTGCCTGGACAGCGGCGGCGCTGACGCGCTGGAGACACTCTCTGTTCCACTTTCCCGAAACAGCGGGGTGCGATTTGAATTTGACAGAAAAAGCTACGAAGGGCTAAAAGAGGCGCTTGAGCTGGAATTGAGCGGCACGTCTTCATATGATATTCTTATGATCGACAAGCCGTGGCTCCAGAGATGCTATCAGGCGCGGCTTTTTACCGACCTTGGATCCGAAATCACCAGTGAGATCGCGCTGCAATACCCGACTTTTATTCACAAAATCTTTTATGAAAACCGGTTCCGCCCGTACTGCATCCCGATTATCGCAGGTGTACAGGCCGTCTATTACCGCGCTGATCTCTTTCAGGATCCGAATGTCATTGACGCGTTCTGGAACGCGACAGGCACGCCGCTCGCGCCGCCCTCTTCCTGGGGCGACTATGCCCGTATCGCGTCATTTTTCACTGGATTTCACAGCGGTTCCCATGACTTTTCCTACGGGACACTTGTAAAAAGCATCGGGACACTTGGTCTGGTCAATGAATTTCTTCCGCGCCAGTGGGCGTTTAACGGAACTCTTTTCACAGAAAAAGGCCGCGCCCGCCTCGACACAGTCGAGAACGAGCGCGCCCTGAAGAACCTCTGCGAGTGCTGGTCTTATTCCGACCCGTCCCGCGCGGGAACCGTATTTGATGAAGATATTTTTGAAGCGCTGCGGAACGGCAGTGTGCCAATGGCAATCGGCTTTACAAATCACAGACTAGTCCTGGACCGTCAGAAGCGCACATTTGATAATTTTCTGGAAGCCGCGCCGCTCCCGCGCAGGCGCGCGATGGTCGGCGGGTATCTTCTGGGTATCAGCCGCGCGTCAGAGCACCCCGGCATCTGCCGGGAATATCTGCGCTGGGTGATGAGCGACACCATTTCCGTCGCGAATATGCGCATGAACGGGTTTATCCCCACGCGGGCCGTCTACGAGGACTCCTACCTCACTGCGATCAACCCCTGGTTCTCACTTCTGGAGCAATGTTCGCACTACCGCTGTACGCGTGAGAGTGTCCACACAATTATGGGCGATGAGGTTTTCTCCGAAACACTGGATGAGATTTTGTCAGATATGATCAGAGAAGCGATCAGCGGCAAACCCTGCCGGACGGCTCTGAAAGAAACGGAAGAGAAACTGAACCGGATCATCCTTTGCTAGTACATCGTATCTTAAATAACTGGACCGAATGCTTGCCTGCTTATCCCTAGTCAAATACCCCCTGCCGGCTGGCAGGGGGCATTTCTTTAAATGTCAGTCCAGACATTGCCCGCGTGATGGCTGTAATAGCATGCATCGATAAAGCGCATGCCCAGCAAACCGTCATGTACCGTTGGAAAACTGCACGCGGCAATCTTTTCCCCGGCCTTTTTTGCGAGAAGATCCTGGCAAAACCTTTTGTATACATTGGAAAACGCCTCATAGAAGCCTTCGGGATGTCCGGACGGAAGTCTGCAGGCTTCACGGGCAGCAGGCGTCAGATATGGCCTGCCGGTGTCGTAGATCTCCTCGGGGTATCCGAGACGTCTGACCGTCAGCCGCGAGGCATCATACTGCTGCCAGAAAATGGTTCCTTTTTCGCACTGGATCTCGACTGCGACATCATTCCGATGGCCTACCGCTGTGTTTGACGCCCATATCATTCCTTCTGCTCCGTTTTCATATTCCAGCATGGCATTGACGCCGGTCTCAATCGGAGATTCCGGAACTGTATAGGAGAAGCGGGCCAGCAGACGTTTCGGTTCCAGGCCGGTCAGAAACCTGAGCAGATATTCTGCGTGGATCCCGATTCCTGCCGTACAGCCGGTTTTCCCGTTTTTCTCCGGATCCTTGTACCAGGCTGTACGCGCGTCATCCTTTTCCGGTTCCCACGCCGCGAGGTAATCCTCTTCATACCGCGCTTTCATCATCTGCACCGTTCCAAGTGATCCGCCTGCGATCAGTTCTTTCGCCTGCAGCAGAATCGGATAACCCGAATATGTATAACTGACGCCAAACAGTAAATCATTGGAGACGGCAATTTGTTCCAGCTCTTCTGCTTCTTCCACGGTCAGGGTCATTGGTTTGTCACAGACCACGTGAATCCCCTGCTCCAAAAACGTTTTTGCGACGTCATAGTGTGTAAAATTCGGCGTCGCGATCGAAACGAAATCGATACCGTCTTCACGTGCGTGCTCCTGTCTCGCCATCTCATGGTAATCCGGGTAGGTTCGCGCGGGATCAACGCCCCAGAATGCGCCGGCAGCAGAATTCGCGTCGATATTTCTCGAGAATGCACCCGCCTTCAGTTCTGCCAGATAGTCAAATGCCGCCGCGCGTCTGTGTACACCGCCGATAAACCCATTGTTTCCGCCGCCTACCAGTCCATATTGAAGTTTCATCTCTTGCTCTCCCATTATCTTTTCAACATTATATCAGTTTTATTTAACTGGATTGAATGCCTGCTTTACCAGGCGCCGCCTCCGCCTCCTCCGGAACCGCCGCCAGAGAATCCGCCGCCCCCGTCGCTGCCGCCGGAATCCGGTGAATTGTGAAACTGAGAACTCCAGCTGCGGGTCGTCGAATCCATCGTTTTAGAAAAATCGGAGGCGAGAATATATCCGCCCGGGTTTCCTGTCATATACCAGTCCGGCTGGCGGACCTGAATGTTTGTAAAATGCTCGGCCCAGGCAACGGACAGGTCAAAGACCATCGCGTAAGGCAGGATGTGGAAAAAATACTCCGGGTCACTTTCTGAGAGCAGGCGGATCCGCTCATATTCCGCATTCTCAATGAACCCGCGGAATCCGAGAAGCCTGCCCTGCAGCGCGGCGCTTTCTTCTGATCGGCTGAGCATGACGGTGGTAAAAAACAGTGTCACAAAGAAGGAGATCAGCAGCATGCCGGCAAGCCACATACGATGATAGCCAACTCCCAAGGAATATCCCGGGACTGCCGCGACGACGCACAGCAGAGCGAGACCAATCGCCATACTGCTCACATTGGTGCTTTTCTTTCTGCTTCTCCACTTTTCAAAAGACATCATCACAAGACGTGCTCCAACCGCAAGACCGGCAAGCAGAAGAAACGCGGCGTAGTACGTCGCTTTCCCTTCAATTGACCCGCGGGCTCTGAAGCCGGCAACGGCAGTTATGAAAATCAGGGCTGCCAGCAGCAGGTTCCCTGCTTTGCGCGCGGCTCTGGACTGTTTTGTATAAAGCGGGAGCGCGGCTTCCTGCGAGGATGCCAGCTCTTTTTTCGCCTTGTTAATCGTACGGGCATAGTCTTCCGGCATATCATGCAGAAAAATGACTTTTTCCTCCTGACCGTCTACTGTCTTTGTCTTTGGCTCCTTGAACAGCCCGGAAAACAATGTGTGGACAAATTGTTTCTCGTCCGGATCCGGATCTTTACGGTATATCGCGATAAAACGCTTCCTCTTTTTCGCAGCGTCATCCTTCATGAGCTTCAGCCAGCCTTTTTCGGCAAAGTACAGAAGCATGGCTGAGAGGTCTCCATCATCCGCGGTGCCGTCTACCGCATATCCTGCCTCTGCCGGGGTCATCCCCTGCGGCGGCTCGAATTCAACGGTCTCCACCACTTCCGGATCCCGGCCGAACAGTATCCACAGAACAGCCGTTATTACAGGCGCGGCTGTCAGCAATACGTAAATCCAGACCGGCACTGCCTTCCCACCCGGAACGTTTTTCCAATATCCTTCCGGGAGCGAGGCCAGCGCGGTCACACCGCAGCCCTTCGCCAGATAATTTCCCTCGACACGCAGCGTCCTGCCGTCGTCCGCCAGCGAATAATCACTCTCGGAGAGCACCGCTGTGTCCCCGTAGGAGCCCACAAACAGCTGCAGCGCATCTGCCTCAATCGGCGAGGGAAATGTCACCGTCATGACGGCATGCGCGATGGGAGTATCCCATCCGGTAGGAAGAAGGTCCGTAAGAAACTGGTCGCCGCCGGGATCATTGTCCTTGTAATGCAGCAGATCATAATTCAGGACGTACTTCTGCTCACCCATGAGTGTTTTTTTCGCATTGCCGATCCGGATATTTACCTGATTGCTTTCGCGTGTGATTTTTGTCTCATTTCCGGGGACAGTGATATTGCGGACATCATATTCCTTCTGGTCGATGGGAATATAACGAGTGATTCCGTGGTGCGCCGCACCAAAATCAACAGTAATGGTCTCCTGGACATGCACGGTATGATTTTCCTCCACCCGCATGTCGACCTCAAACGCCTCTGTCTCATAATCATACATCCCCGCCTCGGCAGCGTATTCTTCCTCCGTCATGGTATTCCAGCCGACGGCGGCAGGAGATGTCCCGGTATCGTTAATAACTGACAGGGCAGATGTCTTTACCGCCGGCAACAGCACAGCGATACCAAGAAGAAGTGCTGCGGCCAGTGCGGCGCATCGCGTCCCGCGTATTTTATATCTCATCCTTACATATCACCTCTTTTCCGGGTCTTGAATAAAAAAGAGTGCGCTTGCGCACTCTTCGCGCGCGAGCGGAATCGCAAAGTGATCTTCCTTGCCGCGAGCTGCGCATCCCGCGGAGCGTTTTTGCTTCATAGAAAATTCAAGGAATTTCCTATGAAGGAACAAAGACCGCAAGCGGACTTCAATTCCCCTGCCCCCTCACTCTTGAGGAAAGCTTGCTGGACTTTGCGCGGCCCTGCTCGTCCAGTGGACGAGCGTTTAGGGCGGACCGAAGTGGAACGAAGACCGCTGCAGGTTTCTGCTCCCGTGAATTTTCACAGCGCGGCGCGGAAGATTTCCAGAACCTCCGGATAGCCCAGCGGACGGATTTTCGTGAGCTTGACCGTGTCGCCGCGCGTCGCTTCGTCTGCAAGCCATTTCAGATCTTCTTCCTTCGGATCCACGCCAAGTTCCTTTACAGTCACCGGCAGCCCGATCTCCCGGAAAAACGCCACAGTCTTTTCGATGCCTGCTTCCGCAGCTTTCAAATCATCTGCTTCCTCGACGCCCCACACATTCCGCGCATAGCGCGCGAACCGCGCCGGCTCATCCTGATACAGTGCCTTTGCCCAGGCCTCCCAGACCGCGGAAAGCGACGCGCCGTGTGCTACGTCGTGTCGCGCGCCAAGCGCCTGTCCGAATTTGTGCACGGAAAAGTCTCGGTCGCGCCCGCAGCCCGTCAGACCGTTGTGCGAGAGGCTGGAAGCCCACATCACTTCTGCCATCGCGTCAACATCGGCACGGTTCTGGAGTGCCTGCCTGCCGTTGTCAATCACCGTGCGCAGAAGGCCTTCCGCGATCTCATCGGTCATCCTGCTCTTTGCGTCCGGAATAAAATACCGCTCCATGGTGTGCATCATGATATCACAGACACCGCAGGCCAGCTGGTAGTCCGGCAGGGTCAGCGGGATCTCCGGGTTCATAATCGCAAATTTGCAGCGGTTAAACGGTGTGCTTAAGCCCCATTTCTGCTCGGTCTCTTCATTTGTCAGAACTGCCGAGTCGCTCATCTCGCTGCCTGCTGCCGGGATCGTCAGGACGACTCCGACGGGCGTGGACTTTGTCAGCGGCGCTTTTCCGCTCCAGATATCCCAGAGCTTCACATCCGGGTTGGCAAGACCGTGGGCAACCGCCTTCGCTGTGTCAATAGAGCTCCCGCCGCCGACAGCCAGGACAAAATCCGCCCCAAACGCAAGCGCTTTCGCCCGCGCTTCCTCCGCGAAGGACAGACGCGGATTCGGCTTGACGCCGCCGCAGAGTTCATAGACAAGCTCTGCTTCCTTCAGCGACGCCTCAACGCGGTCAAGCAGGCCGCTGCGCACAACACTCCCGCCGCCGTACAGCACAAACACACGGCTTCCGCCCCACTTGCGGATCTCACTGCCCGTCTGCGCTTCTGTCCCGGTTCCAAACACAACTTCTGTGGGCGCGTACTGCACAAAATTTTTCATAAATCGAATTCCTCCGTCTGAATACTGGCTTTCAGGGAAGCATTCATCGACAGGATCACTGCCTCCCATATACATTTTGCTGCGTGTTATAGAATGATTATACATCAATGACATTGCATATACAATTCATAGTGTGCTATAATATTTTCAATCACTTTTGACCCTTCTGACTGATATTCGGAACGACGGCATACACTGTATTTGGATCATACAATGCCTGACAGAAAGGAGCAAACCATGTTAAAAGAGTACACGAAAATCCCGGCTTCCCTGAACCCCAACGTGAGGCTGCGCATCATTCCCGGACACTTTGCCTCCGAGCACTCCCACAACACACACTATATGGATTTCGCGATCCTGAAATCCCGCTGCTCAGAAGCGAACGGCGTGGCACATCTGCTGGCGATGCACTATTCTGTCGATACGCCGGTAGATACCATTGTCTGCGCGGACGGCACCAAGGTGATCGGAACCTATCTTTCTGAGGAACTAACCAGATCCGGCGTCCTCTCCTACAACGCGCACCGCACACTCTATGTGACCTCTCCGGAATATGGAAACACAGGGCAGATTATGTTCCGCGACAACATGCTTCCGATGATTGAGGGAAAACACATCCTGATGCTGTTCGGCGCGATCTCAACCGGACGCACGGTTGAGCATATGATCAACAGCCTGAAATATTATAAGGGAATTCCAAGCGGTGTCTGCGCGCTGTTCAGCGCAGTCGATGAGATCGAGGGTATTCCGATCCGCGCGGCATTTACGCAGAAGGATATCCCGGATTATGAAATGTATGATTACGGTTCCTGCCCGATGTGCAAGGAAGGTAAAAAGATCGACGCGCTGGTCAACAGCTACGGATATTCAGAAATCTGAGGAAGTACTTTCCAATTAGAACGCGCCTCTGGCGCGCAAACAGAAAAAGCCGCATGAATCACCCGGGTGGTTCATGCGGTATTTTTATATTTGTGACCAGCATTTCCTGCGGTTTGAATCTTCTGCCGCAGTATGTCTTATCTAAGTGTCTGGCCTGGGTGATCTCATCCGGCATAGACTGCTTCCTGGACATCTCCGAGAAATGTCTCCCATGCGTCTTCGTGCTCGACGAAGTACTTCGGACAGTTTTTCCCAGTGACATCATAGTGACGGATTACATTTTCCACCGGTACGTCAAAGTGTCTGCATAGCCATGCCGTCAGTTCTACAAGGGAATTGTAGGTCTCATCGTTAAACTTCCCTGTCGCGTCTGGGTGGCAGCACTCGATCGACAGCGTGTCATAATTGCGGACATTGGATGCATAGGAAATCTCCGTACTGGGAATGCACTGGATGATTTCTCCCTGCAGTCCGACTACAAAATGGCTGCTGGCGTGTGTCTCGCCAGTGTCCTTGAGCCGCTCAAAGTAATCATGGTTTCCCTGCGCAGTTGCGCCAGGATTTGCCGTGTAGTGGATGACGATCCCGCTGATCTCCTGCATTGCGATCTGCGGACGTGAGTACTCGTTTGGGGTCAGAAGCTGCACATCCAGCGGCGGACGTCCGTCATCGACTTCTTCGTGATCCATATTGTACGCGCCTCCCTTGTCTACTGCTTCCGCAGAAATTGACCGGCTCTCCTGCTCCTGGTAGATCAGCCGCATGGCAGCGACGGCCACTGTGATCATCACAGCTGCCGCAACAAGTATAACCGTGATGAAAACATCACGGTTGTTACTCGTTTTTTGCTTCTTACGCGAACGCTTCTGCTTCGTATCGCCGGAAGCCTTTTGGGGCTTTTTATTTGTTTGTTTTTTCCCGGAAGCCATAAATCAGTGGTTATCTGTCGTTGTCTTCTCTCTGCGAATGACATCGTGCGCGCCGCCCTCGACGATACTGGTCGCAGATACCAGCGTAATCTTCGCCTTCCGCTGAAGCTCCGGTATGGTCAGCGCGCCGCAGTTGCACATCGTCGAGCGGATCTTGCTGGTTGTCTTGTCCACATTCTCCTTCAGGCTGCCTGCGTACGGCACATAGGAATCGACGCCTTCTTCAAAGGTCAGTTTCTTGTCACCGCCGAGGTCATACCGCTGCCAGTTGCGCGCGCGGTTGGAGCCCTCGCCCCAGTACTCCTTTACAAAAGAGCCCCCCACGAGCAATTTAGCCGTCGGGCTCTCGTCAAATCTGGCAAAATATCTGCCGAGCATTACAAAATCTGCTCCCATCGCAAGCGCAAGTGTGATGTGATGATCGTACACAATTCCGCCGTCCGAGCAGACCGGAATATAAACGCCTGTGCGCTCAAAATACTCATCGCGCGCCTTGCAGACCTCAATCAGTGCCGTCGCCTGCCCGCGTCCGATTCCCTTCGTCTCACGCGTGATGCAGATGGAACCGCCGCCGATGCCAACCTTGACAAAATCAGCCCCGCTCTCCGCCAGGAAAAGGAAGCCCTCCTTGTCCACGACATTTCCCGCGCCCACTTTGACGGTATCACCGTAGTTCTCGCGCACCCACTGGAGCGTCAGCTTCTGCCACTCGGAGAATCCCTCTGAAGAATCGATGCAGAGCACATCCGCTCCCGCGTCAAGCAGTGCCGGAATCCGCTCACGGTAATCACGGGTGTTGATGCCCGCGCCGACGATGTAGCGCTTCTGCAGATCCAGGAGCTCGTCCGGATTCTCCTTGTGTTCTTCATAGTCTTTGCGGAAAACGAATGACACAAGACGTCCGTCGTCATTGACGATCGGAAGCGCATTGAGCTTATGATCCCAGATGATATCATTCGCCTCGCTCAGGGTAATGCCTTCATGGGCGTATATTACCTTTTCAATCGGCGTCATGAAGGTTTCCACCCTCTCTGTGACACTCATACGGCTGACACGGTAATCTCTGCTGGTAACAATTCCGACCAGCTTTCCGTTTACTGTGCCGTCGTCCGTCACAGCAACCGTAGAATGTCCGGTTTCCTGCTTCATGCGGAGGACATCCGCCAGAGTCTGATCCGGGCGGACATTGGAATCGCTCGGGACAAAGCCGGATTTATACGCCTTCACCTTTGCCACCATGGCCGCCTCCTGCTCGATCGTCTGGGAGCCATAGATAAAGGACACGCCGCCGCTCTTCGCAAGCGCGATAGCCAGGCGGTCGCCGGAAACCGACTGCATGATTGCCGATACCATCGGAATTGAAAGCGTGATGGCCGGATCCTCGCCTTTTTTATACTTAACCAGTGGTGTCTTTAATGAAACAGCAGACGGAACACAATCTGCTGAAGAATAGCCCGGAATCAGAAGATATTCGTTAAAGGTGTGGGATGGTTCGTTGATGTAGGTCGCCATGAAAGTATCTCCTTTGTTATGTTCTGAAATGAATTCGTCCTTAAATTTTGTTTTTCAGTGTAACATGGGAGGTGATGAAAAGCAAGAGGGTGATGACAGACTGCAAAGCCGTGAACAGATTACCTTGATGTGATATGCAGCAAAGCCATGCTCAGATTACCTTGATGTGATATATAGCAAAGAAAGCACAGCACCTCGTGCACAAGTGCACTCGGTGTGGGGCTGCGCCCCACAGCCCATCCATGCAAAGAAGCTGCTCACACGCAAGCGTGTGGCAGCTTCTTTCATGTCTGCACTGTGCTTCTTTGCTGTATATCACATCATCGGGGGAGCGCCTGCGGGCATTGCCGGTGCGGGCTCTTTGATGTTCGCGACTGCTGATTCTGTGGTCAGCAGGGAGGATGCGATGCTGGTCGCGTTCTGCAGCGCGCTTCTGGTCACCTTAACCGGATCCAGGATGCCTGCCTTGACCATGTCAACATACTCTTCCTTGTATGCGTCGAAGCCGATGCCCTTCTTGGACTCTTTGACCTTGTTGACGATGACGGAGCCGTCAAGACCTGCGTTCTCGGCGATAGTCTTCAGCGGAGCTTCCAGCGCCTTGATGATGATCTGCGCGCCTGTCTTCTCGTCGCCTTCCAGAGAATCCGCGAAGCTGAACAGTTCTTTGGTCGCGTGTACATACGCGGAACCGCCGCCTGCGATGATACCTTCTTCAACAGCTGCTCTCGTCGCGTTGAGAGCGTCTTCCATACGGAGTTTCTTTTCCTTCATCTCAACTTCTGTCGCGGCACCAACGCGAATAACTGCTACGCCGCCGGACAGCTTCGCAAGACGCTCCTGAAGCTTCTCGCGGTCGAAGTCGGATGTTGTGCTCTCGATCTGGCTCTTGATCTGCGCGACACGGTCACTGATGCTCTTCTTGGAGCCAGCGCCGTCGACGATAACGGTATTCTCTTTTCTGACTGAGACAGATTTTGCCTTGCCAAGCATCTCGATCTTCGCGTCCTTGAGCTCATAGCCAAGTTCCGATGAGACGACTACGCCGCCTGTCAGAATCGCGATATCCTGCAGCATCTCTTTTCTTCTGTCGCCGTAGCCCGGTGCCTTGACAGCTACTACCTTAAAGGTTCCGCGCAGCTTGTTGACGATCAGGGTGGAGAGTGCCTCACCCTCGACGTCCTCAGCGATAATCAGAAGGCTTGCGCCGCTCTGAACGATCTGCTCCAGAAGCGGAAGGATCTCCTGAATGTTGCTGATCTTCTTGTCTGTGATCAGAATGTACGGATTCTCGAGGTTTGCCTCCATCTTCTCCATGTCTGTTGCCATGTAGGCAGAAACATAACCGCGGTCAAACTCCATACCTTCTACGACGTCCAGCTCTGTGAGCATGGTCTTGGACTCTTCGATGGTGATGACGCCATCGTTGGAAACGCGCTCCATTGCGTCCGCGATCATCTCGCCGACATGGTCGTCGCTGGAAGAAACAGCCGCGACACGCGCGATGTGGTCTTTTCCTTTAACCTTCTCGCTCATGCCCTGAATGATCTCGACAGCTTTATCTGTTGCCTTCTGCATACCCTTGCGCAGGACGATCGGGTTTGCGCCTGCAGCGAGGTTTCTCATGCCTTCATGAATCATTGCCTGCGCAAGAACGGTCGCTGTTGTCGTTCCGTCGCCGGCCACGTCATTCGTCTTGGACGCAACTTCACAGATCAGCTGCGCGCCCATATTCTCAAATCCGTCTTCCAGTTCGATCTCTTTCGCGATCGTAACGCCGTCGTTTGTAATGGTCGGCGCGCCGTAAGAGCGCTCGCAGACAACGTTTCTTCCCTTCGGTCCAAGGGTCACGCGAACGGTGTTCGCCAGTTTATCGATACCTTCCTGCAGGGCTGCTCTCGCCTCTGCGCCGTATTTAATCTCTTTTGCCATGATAAATGCCTCCTGAAAAAGTATGACTGGTTTCTTTATTTAACAATTGCAAGGATGTCACTGTGCTTGACGACGATGTACTCTTCCCCATCAACTTTGACTTTCATTCCCGCATACTGGGAGTAAATGACCTTGTCATCTACCTTGACTTCCATCGTGACATCTTCTGTTCCGGGGCCGACTGCAATTACGACTGCCTCAGACGGCTTCTCCTGCGCTTCAGATGTGAGGATGATTCCGGATTTGGTCTTCTCTTCCGCTTCCAGCTGTTTCAATACGACTCTCTCACCAAGCGGTACTAACTTCATTATATGATGCCTCCTTACATTATTATTTTCATATTATTAGCACTCATTTCATACGAGTGCTACTCAACGATTGTTATAATAGTTTATTTCGTCTGCATAAGCAACTTGTAAAAAATCCGGAATTTTCGCTTATTTCACACCATATCTCCAGATATCTCGCGTTTTCTATTTGTTTCTCACGTTTTTGATTTCCTATAAAAGTATTTGCTGGTTTTTTGCGCAGTTCTGACTCTGAAAAATACTCTGGAACAGAGTACTTTCCTACCATACAAAAAACTCTGGCGGACAATCTGCAGCGCCTTTCTTAGCGCTGTAAATCATTCCGCCAGAGTGCTTTCCATCCATGTAACTGCTTCAGCCGGCTGCGTCTGCCGCCAGAACCCCTCCCGGAAAGTACGGTTAATCGGCCTTTGCGTTCTTCCCGTTTTTCGTCTCCCGAATTTCACGGAGCTCGTCAAAAATATAGTCATTCAGTACCTTGATGTAGGTTCCCTTCATACCGCTGGATCTGGACTCAATGACGCCGGCGCTCTCGAATTTGCGCAGCGCATTGACAATGACAGACCGGGTTATGCCGACGCGGTCCGCGATCTTGCTGGCCACAAGAATCCCTTCCTCGCCGTCCAGCTCGTCAAAAATGTGGACAATCGCTTCAAGCTCGGAATAGGAAAGCGTGCTGAACGCCGATTTGACGACCTGGATCTTCCGGTTCTCCTCAAGGTTCTCCTCGTTGACGGAGCGCATCATTTCGAGTCCCACGACTGTCGTTCCGTACTCGCTGACAACGATGTCATCGATGTCGTACTGCGGATTCATCCGGTACATAAACACCGTACCGAGGCGCTCACCGGCAATCTCGATCGGGTTGATGATAGCTGTGTAATCTCTGCAGCTATCTCCCTCAAACCCAAGGGTCGCAAGATTTACATTCTCCTTTGTGGAGAGCACGCTGAGAAAGCGGTCGTTCAAAAGCTCGTCGATATGATCCCCGACGTGGTTGGCGATCAGCTCCTGGATTATGGCGACACCGCTCTTTTCCGCGACGCCGAGCACCTTGCCCTTCCGGCTGATTACCAGAATATTGGAGTCCAGGCAATCCATCATGACGTTGCAGATATCATTAAACACGACCTTTGTAGAGCTGTTGTTATGCAGAAGTTTATTGATTTTTCTTGTTTTATCTAATAATTGTACACTCATTGTAAACCTGACCTGTCCTTTCCTGCCATCCTCTGTAGTCTGCCCGCAAATACAATACTATATTAGCGCACATTTGGAAATAACGCAATCAATTTTCTGAATATTTAATAAAAACACATTTTGCGCACGAATAGTTTGCATCATGTGCAGGAAACGACAGGTTATTCGTCACGCTCGAACACTTCCACATATCCGCACTCTTTGTCCGCGCAGACGAGTTTCTTTCCTTTTTCAAGCATATAGCCTCCGCACTGCGGGCATTTTTTGCTGGATGGTCTCTGCCAGGACATGAACGCGCATTCCGGGTGATTCATGCACCCGTAATAGCGCCGTCCCTTCTTCGTCTTCTTGATGACAATGTCGCCGCCGCACTCCGGGCAGCTCACGCCGGTTTTTTCGTAATAGGGCTTTGTGTTTCTGCACTCCGGAAAGCCCGGGCAGGCCAGGAATTTTCCGTGGGGGCCGTATTTGATGACCATGTTCCGCCCGCAATTCTCACAGATAACGTCGGATTCCTCGTCGCGGATTTCGACCTCTTCCAGCTCCCGCTCTGCCGTATCCACTGCCTCCTTGAGATCCGGCCAGAAATTGCGGATGATGGTCTTCCACTCCAGCTTTCCCTCTTCGACGCCATCCAGAAGCGCCTCCATGTTCGCGGTGAAATTCACGTCAACAATGCTCGGAAACGCCTGCTTCATCATATCATTGACGACCTCGCCGAGCTCAGTGATGTAAAGCTTTCGCTGCTCCCTGGCGATGTACCTGCGGTTAATGATCGTCGTGATGGTCGGCGCGTAGGTACTCGGACGGCCGATTCCCAGTTCTTCCATTTCCCGCACAAGTGCAGCCTCCGTGTAATGTGCCGGCGGCTGCGTGAAGTGCTGCTCTTCCTTCAGGGAAAGAAGCTTCAGCTCGCTGTCCCTGCTGATTTTTCCGAGATGGTCATCTGCCTCCTTCGTCTCCTCGCTGTCGGAATAGACATTCAGGAAGCCCTTGAATACCAGTGTCGAGGCAGACGCGGTAAAGATATACTCGCCGCCTCTGATTCTGACTGTATTGGTCTCGAACCGTGCCTGCGCCATTCTGCTCGCCGCGAAGCGCTTCCAGATCAGCTGATACAGCCGGAACTGGTCTCTGGACAGATACTCTTTCACTGACGCCGGCGTCCTTGTAATATCTGTCGGGCGGATTGCCTCATGCGCGTCCTGCGCGTTCTTGTTCTGGTTGCGGTTATCCCCGGCTGCCGGCGGCGCGACATTTTCTTCACCAAATACAGACGCGATATACGCGCGCGCAGCCGAATCTGCCTCCGCGGAAATTCTGGTGGAATCCGTACGCAGATAGGAAATCAGACCGACCGTGCCTGTTTTCGGAAGGTCGATACCCTCGTAGAGCTGCTGGGCAATCTGCATCGTTTTATAAGTGGACATATTCAGGACGTTTGACGCTTCCTGCTGCAGGGTACTGGTGGTAAACGGAAGCGGCGCCTTCTTTACACGGCTGCCCTTTTTGATTTCTGCCACGGAGAAATCCGCCCCCTCAAGTCCTTTCAGAACCTGATCCAGCTCGCCGCGTGAACGGATCTCCATCTTTTTATCAGTACCGTAAAAATGCGCGGTCAGCGGCTTCTTCTGTCCGTCCACCTGAAGGTTCGCGTCCAGCGTCCAGTACTCCTTTGGAATGAATGAATTGATCTCTTCCTCCCGGTCTGCTATGATCCGGAGCGCGACAGACTGCACGCGTCCTGCTGAAAGTCCGCGCTTGATCTTCTTCCAGAGGAGCGGACTGATCTCATAACCGACCATCCTGTCCAGGATTCTGCGCGCCTGCTGGGCGTCGACCAGATTCATGTCAAGGTCACGCGCGCCTTTCAGAGAATCCTTGACCGCTGTCTTCGTGATCTCGTTGAAGGTAATCCGCCGCATTTTCGACGGCTCGACCTTCAGCGTCTTCGACAGATGCCACGAGATTGCCTCTCCCTCGCGGTCCGGGTCGGTCGCAAGATAGATCATCTTTGCCTTCGCCGCTTCCTTGCGGAGCTTCGCGAGAAGATCTCCCTTTCCGCGGATTGTAATGTACTTTGGTTCGTAATCATGTTCAAAGTCAATGCCAAGCTGGCTCTTGGGCAGATCACGCACGTGCCCCATGGATGCCTCAACCTTGTAGTTAGAGCCCAGAAACTTTTTAATGGACTTGACTTTTGTCGGTGACTCGACAATGACCAGATTGTTTGCCACTTCTACACCTCCTGAGTTTCAAATACTTATACATATATCATAAAGCATTTTGAGTTGCAAGCAGCATTTTTAACATTCTGGTTTTTCAACATCCCAAAATCGCGCGTTCCTGCACACCTGGCACCAGTAAACAGCAGCAATTATCCTGAACAGTTTTTCTTGCAGGCTGTCCACAAATGCCACGCCAGAAAACTTCTATAATGATAGAGGTTTTCGCAGTCAGCAGCGGCAGAAACAGCCGGGAAGAACTTCTCTCGCATACCGCTCCGCGCATAATTCCAGCAGATATCTGCCGGCTTCGGCCTCCGTGCAGCCTGCCTTCGCGGCTATGGCAAAAGCGGATTGTTCATCAAAATCCAGCGCGCTTCTGACTGACAGGTACACGCTGTTCCCCGCACGGATTCCTGGCGCGGATTCTGACGCAGGCTCTGATGATCGTTTTGTCACAGATTCTGAGGCCGGTTCTGCTGATCGTTTTGTTCCAGCACCTGACGCACGTTCTGACGGCAGCTTCACTCCGGCACCTGATGCCGGTTTCAAATCAACGCCCGATTCTGGTATCAGCGCGGCATCCGACGAGGGATTTGCGTATCCTGACCCTTTTCCTGAATCACCGGTTCTCTCACTCAGTCCCAGTTCTGCCAGGATATCCTCAGGGCAGGTCGCGATGCCGGCGCCTTCCGAAATCAGGTGATTGCATCCGGCGCTTGCAGGATCCCGGTTTCTTCCGGGGATCGCATAGACGGCTTTACCCTGTTCCAGCGCGTATTCTACCGTAATCAGCGAACCGCTTTTCCTCCTGGCCTCCGCGACAAGCACCAGATCGGAAAGCGCGCTGATAATTCTGTTCCGAATGGGAAAATGCCAGCCCGCGGCAGGCGTTCCGGGCTCGAATTCTGACAGGATTCCGCCGCCCGTCCTGAGAATCTGCTCATAGAGCAGGCGGTTCGAGGACGGATAGCAGACATCGGCGCCGCTTCCCAGAACGGCAAATGTCCTGCCGCCGCCTTCCAGCGCGCCCTCATGGCCTGCCGCATCGCAGCCAAGTGCCATTCCGCTGATCACCTGTACTCCGTGCTCTGCCAGAACCTTTCCGAAGCGCTTTGCTTCGCTGTAACCGTAATTGCTGCATCGCCTGGCTCCGACAATCGCGACACACTTTCCGGCAGGATCCGGCAATCTGCCTATGACATACAGTTCTTCCGGCATGCGCGCATACGCGCGCAGCTTCTCCGGATATGCCGGGTCGTCTCTGCGGATCTTCCACATCTCCAACCGGTTCTCTCTGGATTGATTGTTTTTCCTCATATTACAAATACCCTTTTTTATTACCAGCTTAATTTATACGGCGAATTCCCCGCAAATACAGCAATTCTCAGTCTCCGTTCCTGCAGATGATTGCTTCGCTGATATGTGCCTCACTGATCACATCTGACGAATCCAGGTCGGCGATTGTCCGCGCCACGCGCAGAATGTGATGATACCCTCTCGCAGAGAGACCCAGTGTCTCGAAGGCGCGGTGCAGCATCCGGCTGCCATCCTCCGTCATCCGGCAGTATTTCTGCATATCTGCCGCGGAAAGCTCGCTGTTAAAATGTATGCCCATGCCCCGGTAGCGCTCGGACTGAACCCTGGCTGCGCCGCACACCTTTTCGCGGAGAGCCGCGGAGCCCTCCTCATGGCTGGAGGATTGTGTCAGATCCTGATAGGATACGGCCTGCATTTCGCTGTGCAGATCTATCCGGTCCATAAAGGCGTGGCTGATCCTTCTTCTGTACAGACTGATCTCTGCCATAGAACACTGGCACCTTGAGCGGTCCGGAAAAAAACCGCAGGGACAGGGATTCATCGCGGCTACGAGCAAAAAACCGGCGGGAAAATCGAACGTGCCTCCGATCCGGGAAATCGTGACGTGATGATCTTCCAGAGGCTGGCGCATCAGATCGATGGTTTCGCGCTTCATCTCCGCGATTTCATCCAGAAACAGGACACCCCTGTGGGCAAGCGTTACCTCCCCCGGCCTCGGGACGCGGCCGCCGCCGCAGAGCGCGGTCGGCGTCAGCGAATGATGCGGCGCCCGGAACGGCCGCTCGCACAGCAGCGGCCTGTCGGCAGGGAGAAGACCCGCAATGCTGTAAAGCTTTGAAATCTCCAGCTGTTCGTCCGCGCCAAGAGGCGGAAGAATCGTCGGAATCCGCTGCGCGGCCATGGATTTGCCCGCACCGGGCGGACCCGATATCAGGAGATTATGAAATCCTGCTGCGGCTATCACGGCAGCCCGCTTCATAGAAGCCTGTCCATGAATATCCGCGAAGTCCGGCAGTTCTTTCCCGGAATCTCCTGCAGCAGCCGCTCTGATTTCTTCTGCCTCCGGGATCACGCCGTCCCGCGCGTAGGCGATCAGCTCTCCGATATCCCGCAGCCCAATCACCCGGATTCCATCCACAATTCCTGCCTCGATCCTGTTTCCTGCCGGCACAATACAGGATGTGCAGCCCATCTGTCTGGCGCACAGCACGCTCGGCAGGATTCCTGTGATGCGCTCAACCGCGCCGTCCAGCCGGAGTTCTCCCAACACCATCGTATCAGCGAAAACAGCCGGGTCAATCTCCCCGATTGCCCCCAGAACTGCCGCGGCGATCGGCAGGTCAAACCGTGTCCCGTCTTTCCGCAGATCTCCCGGGGCAAGGTTGATCGTCAGACGCTTTGGGGGCAGGTTTACCTCATAGCTGCGAAGCGCGGTGCGGACACGGTCCTGCGCCTCCCGTACCTGCGAGGATACAAATCCCACAATCGAGAACATGGGAAGTCCGCTGCTGGCATCTGCCTCCACTGCCACAGGAACCGCATCCACGCCAAAAATAGCTGCAGAATGAATTCTACAGAACATAGATGTCTCCTTTATTCAGTTGTGGAACACATGGAATCATCGCCCGAACGGGCTTGAATTGCATACTATGTTAATTGATTTTTCCGGCCGTGTCAAGTATCTTTGATGAGCACTGTCAGGGTGACTGTCAAGAAGCAGACTCATGCTTAATACCCGCACTCAGCGGCACGAATACTCCCACGTAACACTCGCAGCCACCGGCATAAATGCTTCCGCTTAACACCCGCAGCCACCGATGCGAATACTCCCACGTAACACTCGCAGCCACCGGCGCGAATGCTCCCGCTTAACACTCGCAGCCACCGACGCGAATGCGCTCGCTTCACTGCGGCTGCGATCGCTGCTACAACAGCCCCATCTGTCCGTACAGGAAAATCCACCCGAACAGCGTAAAGATAGAAAGCACCGTTCCCAGCGCGACAATCTGGCCGGCAAGCTCACCGTCTCCGCCCATATTTTCAGCCATCGCGTACGAGGCGACGGCAGTGGGGGAGCCATACATCACCAGAAGAACAAACTGCTCGATATTTGTAATAGGAAGGAGGGGCGCGGCAAGCGTCGTAAAAAGAGGAAGCAATATCATCTTGATCAGCAGGACAGGTGCCAGGTACCGCCCGTTCCGGCCGACTGTGCTGAACCGCAGCGTGCCCCCGAGAATAAACAGAGCGAGTGGCGTCGTCATATTTGAAATGGCCGAGACAGGCTGGTCTACCGCCTCCGGCAGACGAATTCCGAACAGCAAAAACAGCGCGCCGACAATGGCGCCGAGGATAATCGGATTCGTCAGAACATTTTTGAACAGCAAAAGGGCATAACCACCGGGGCGCCGGGAAGCTTTGCCTTTTGTTTCCGGATTAAACATTTCCAGAATGATCACCGCAGCAACATTATAAATCGGGACGATAATCGCGACCAGAACAGAGGCCACGGCAACGCCTGCCTCTTGGAAGACACTTTCTGTCATCGGCAGGGCAAACAGGACAAAATTGCTCCGGAAAATCCCCTGAATCATGACGCCGCGCTGCGGATCGCCGGATACGAACCGCGGCAGCAGCAATACCAGAAGGACAATCAGCACCAGCAGACTGGCCACAGAAAAGGTGACATAGAAGCCGTTCACCCGGCTGCCCGGTGAAATGTGATACAGATTTTTGAACATCATCACCGGAAAAAAGCACCGGAACACCATTCGATTCAGTTTTTTCAGAAATGCCTCGTCAACGATGCCGGAGCGCTTTACACCATAGCCGAATAACAGGTAGATAACAAATGGCAACACCGCGTTGACTGCTGTAATGAATGATTTTATCATAATGCTTTATCAGATGAGCCGGCTGCCCGGCACCGGAGGATATCATAGACATCTGTTTTTACGCCCAAATCCACATGAAGCTCCTGCCGGGCGTGCGGCGCGGACTCCATCGCGTTCCCTTCGGCATCGTAAATCGCGCGGACCGTACAGACTTCGTTCCTCCCGTCGGGCTTCATCACTTCGATCCGGTCACCGGCACAGAACTTGTTCTTCTGCGTGATTACCGCGTGTCCGTCCGCGTCTGTTTTTTCCACGCAGCCCAGGTACCTGTACGTCGTCACATACGTATTGTTATCGTAAATCTGATCGGCATCCGTCGGTTTTCCATAGAAAAATCCCGTCGTGAAATTCCGGAACGTCCCGCTCGCGATCTGCTCGCGGTACCAGGGCAGACGCGCCTCGTAACGCGCAGGATCGCGCAGATAGTCATCAATGGCGGCGCGGTAAGTTCTCGCTACGGTCGCGACGTACCGCGCTGTTTTCATCCTTCCCTCAATCTTGAAGCTTGTGAACCCGGTGCTGATCAGATCCGGGATGTGCTCGATCATGCACAAATCGCGGGAATTAAACAGAAATGTGCCGCGCTCATTTTCATAAACCGGCAGGTATTCGCCCGGCCGTGTCTCCTCGACGACGGCGTACTTCCATCTGCAGGGATGTGTGCAGGCGCCCTGATTTGCGTCACGCTCTGTAAAATAGTTTGAGAGCAGGCATCTGCCTGAATAGGATATACACATGGCGCCGTGGATAAAGCATTCCAGCTCCAGACCCGGATCCGTTTTCCGCCGCAGCTCCCGCAGCTCCTCCAGAGACAGCTCTCTTGCCGTCACGACGCGGCTCGCGCCCTGCGCGTACCAGAAATTGCAGGCTGCGTAATTCGTATTATTCGCCTGCGTGCTGATATGCCGCGGAATCTCCGGACACACCTCTCTGGCGATCGAAAACACGCCGGGATCCGCGATAATCAGAGCGTCCGGCCGCAGAGCCGCCAGCTCCTCCAGATACGCCCTCACACCCGGCAGATCGCCGTTGTGGGCGAGAATATTCACAGTGACATGCACCTGGACGCCGCGGTCGTGCGCAAAGCGGATTCCCTCGGCGATCTCTTCCATGCTGAAATTTTTTGCCTTGGCGCGGAGCCCGTACGCGTCTCCGCCGATATACACGGCATCAGCCCCGAAGGCTGCCGCGACCTTCAGAACCTCCAGGCTGCCGGCCGGCACCAGAAGCTCCGGTGTTTTTTTCTGTATCATGTGGTTTTCCTCAGAAACTGTCCGGAGCA
>JAFVEX010000042.1 GCA_017475785.1 Eubacterium sp.
AATCGCAGTTTTGATCTGTAGCGGAGCACGCTTGTTCAACGTTTTGTCTTCACCTTCTGGCCTGTGATCAGACTGTGCTTGCACTGCGGGCATACCTTCAGTACCAGAACGCCGCTGACAATGCGCTTTCCGCAATGCGGGCAAACGCACAGAAACCTTGCAACGACAATTACGGCGATCACACAGGCAAAGGCGGCAAGGACCAGCACCATCTGCTCTTTTGAATCGTTTTGTGTAAACATCAGTGCCGATACTCCAAGTACGATTGCCAGCACCACCAGAACTCTGACAATATTGCGTCCCCGCTCAAAATCCGAAACATGTGGTTTCATCTTATCCCTCCGTTTACATCTCCACTTTGATAAGGACCATTTTGACCCTTATCAGTCTTCATGCAGTATAACACAATTCACCGCGCAGGAAAAGTCTCGAAATGCAGAGCGTACAGCAAAATATTATGTCTACATTTAACAAAGTTGAAACAAATTGCTCCTTACTTTTTAACATTCGTTCTTTATATTAGAAGTTGCAAGTAACAGTTTTTCATCTTTTTCATTTTGTCCTCAAACATATAGAAAACGAAGCGGATCAATCCGCTTCGTTTTCTTTTGTTCTGTTTTCTGATCTTTCCGGTGCTTTTCCTTGCCATCGGCCGCTTCCCATGCTATAATACGTCCGCTTTTGAAGCTCTGCGCTGTTCTGCAGAACAATAGACCGAGAACCTAGAGGATTATATATGAAACTGCCAATCAACGCTGTCGCTGCGATTCTTTTGTGTCGTTTTCTTCGTTTCATCTCACGCCTTCTGCACAGGGGCGGTACGGCCATGCCCGGCCGCATTGCCATGAAGCTCTGTCCGGATCTTCTCTCCTATCTTGCACGGAATGTCAGGACGGTTGCCGTGACCGGCACCAACGGGAAGACGACCTGTTCCCGAATGATCGAGGAAGCTTTCTCCGAGGCCGGCCTCAGCTACCTGGCCAACCGCTCCGGTGCGAACCTGATGAGCGGCATCACAACAGAGTTTGTCATGAACTGCAGTCTGGGTGGAAAGGCGAAAAAGTCTTACGCGGTGATCGAATGCGATGAAGCCGCCGCCACAAAAGTCTTTGCGCAGTTAAAGCCCAGTATGATCGTCGTGACCAATCTGTTCCGTGATCAGCTTGACCGATATGGGGAAATCACGCACACGCTGTCAAATATACTGCAGGGCATCCAGGCCGTCCCGGAAGCGCTGCTCTGCCTGAACGCCGACTGTTCACTGACTGCATCGCTGGCGGATGACGGACTGCCCAATCCGGTTCACTGGTACGGTGTCAATGCCTCTGCCGGTATGAAAGCCATTCCTTCTCTGCTCTCTGATGCCAGTCATTGTATCCGCTGCAAAGCGGAATATGCATACGATTATCATACCTATGCGCACCTGGGCGGTTTCCGCTGCCCCAAGTGCGGCTACCACAGACCTGATCCTGATTTTGCCATAACCAAAATCTTTTCTATGGACGACCGTCACAGCGAGGTGTTGATGCGTACTCCTTCCGGAGATGTAAACCTGACGGTCAATCTTCCGGCGAGTTACAATCTGTACAATGCTGCCGCTGCTTTCTGCGCAGCGCAGGCCATGGGCATTTCACCGGAAATCTGTGTTCAGGCGCTCGGTCGTTTTTCCTGCGGTTTTGGCCGGATGGAGAGCTTCCCTCTCGCAGGCGGTACGCGCATGATTCTGGTCAAAAATCCGGCCGGCTGCTCTCAGGCGCTCGAATTTCTCTCCGATATTGAGACTGATTTCATTCTTGTTACCTGTCTGAATGACCGCGGTGCCGACGGGACGGATATCTCCTGGATCTGGGATGCGAACTTCGACCTGCTCAGCACTTTCTCTGATCGGATCCGGAAGCTCTATGTCTCCGGGGACCGTGCCGACGATATGCGCCTGCGCTTAAAATATGCCGGTCTCCCGGATGAGCGCATCACTGTGGAATACAGCCCTGAGAAGC
>JAFVEX010000043.1 GCA_017475785.1 Eubacterium sp.
AGAAATTCACACTTAGATATTGTTGGTGTGCGGACAAAGAGTCACACTTATGATGAATTGGCCGCACACCTACAAAATCTTAGTGCGAAGTTCGATGGCATTTCCCGTGGAGTGTACAGAGAATATCATTGTCGGAGTGCGAAAATAAAAAACACACGATCCCGACAAACTTCAATTTGTTTTATATTCTACCAGGGGGGATACGAACGATGGATGTGAAAAGTTTATTTGGCTATGAGGGGAAGAATGTCGTGATCACCGGCGCGGGTTCGGGCATGGGCAAGGCCGCGGCGAAGCTGCTTGTCGAACTCGGCGCGAATGTCTACGCGACGGTGCGCAGAAAACCGCTGGATTTTGCCGTCACGAAGGAAATCAAATCGGATCTTAGCTCGAAAGAGGGCGTCGACGCGATCATTCCGGAGCTGCCGGATTCCATTGATGCGCTTTTCGTCTGTCACGGAATCTCCAACACGCTTGGAAAGACGAACGCGCTGGAGGTTCAGAAAACTAATTTTTACAGCTTCAAATATCTGACCGAGCTTCTTCTGCCCCGCATCACGGACAATGGCTCGGTTAATTTTATCTCTTCGGACGGCGGGAAGAACTGGCGGAGCCGCCTGCCGCAGTGTCTGGAGGTCATTGCGACAAAGAGCTGGGATGAGGCGCTGGCATGGTACGAGGCACATCCGGACGAAACCGGAGACGGATACGTCTTCGCGAAGGAATGCCAGATCGCGTATGTATTCTCCAAATGCCACAGTCCCGAATTCATTGACCGGAAGATCCGCCTGAACGCGATCGCGCCAGGCATGACAAAGACCGGCCTGACAGATGATTTCAACAAATCTGTCACAGGAGACGCCGTGCAGGGGCAGGCGATTCTCGAAAAATACAGCCTTGAATTCTGGAACGGCCGCTGGGCTTCTCCAGAGGAGATGGGCTATCCGCTGGCCGCGATCGGCAGCAGCATTTTCAGCTATATGAGCGGACAGGTGCTCTACATCGACTATGGGACAGCCAGCCTCTGGGAGATCGGAGAGCTGACAAAAGCAGAAGAAAAAAATACTTGATTTCGCCCCGGAATGGCGGCAGAAAGGAAAGCCGTATGAAGAAGGTATGTGTAGTAACAGGTGGAACAGGCGGCATTGGTCTCGGCGCGGCCAGAAAGATGGCGGAGGACTATATTGTCCTGATCTGCGATGTAAACCAGGAAAAGATTGACGCCGCTGTGGAGAAGCTTCGCGCGGAAGGCGGTGAAGTATATGGCATGCTCTGTGACATCTCTGACAAGGCGCAGACGGACGCGCTTGCGAAGCGTGCGGCGGAGCTCGGTCCGGTCCAGGGCGTCATCCAGCTCGCCGGCCTCACCCCGACATTCGCGCCCGCGCCCAGCATTCTGCGTGTCGACACCATCGGGCCGATGAATATCAACGAATCCTTTTATGAGGTAATGGAAGCAGGCAGCTGTATTCTTGATATCTGCTCTTCCACCGCGCATTTTGTCCCGTTTGACCGCTATCCGGTCGACCGCTTCGCGCTCTGCAACGAAGACAAGGAAAAATTCTATGATTCCATGCTGGAGCTTGTCATGAGCGCGCCTGAAGAAAACAACATGCAGGCGAATATGGCATACACATGGTCCCGCTGCTTCATCTACTGGTACGCGCGTCAGTGCGCGGCAAAATATGGCCGAGAAAAAGGCATTCGTGTTATGACCGTATCTCCTGGCATCATCGAGACTGAGATGTCCATGGCTGACCTGAAGAAAGGCGGCGACACAGAGAACTTTGACCGCACAATGAGCTGGACCGCGCTGGGACGTCCGGGATCGATCGAGGAAGTTACCTTCCTGTTCTCGACTATCATCGATGAGCGCAATTCCTACCTGACCGGCGCGGACATCTATTTCGACGGCGGCGCGGATGCCTCAGGCTATCGCGCGCAGCGCGAGTGGTATCCTTCATCCGGAAAGTAATTGCTGACTTTGCGCGAAGTGATCAAACAGTGCAGCTAACCGAAAATGCGTGTCTTCAGACACGCAAATCAGGGAGAAACCGCCGATGACTGCGGTTTCTCCTTTATTGTGATTAACCTGTCTCCTCCGAATTCCCGTTCGGCAGCAACTATCCATGAGGCAGCAGTACACGAGGCAGGAATCCAGGCAAGACTCCAGACAGGAATCCAGGCAGGGCTCCAGACAGGAATCCATGCAGGGCTCCAAGCAGGAATCCATGCAAGACTCCAGGCAGGAATCCATGCCGGAATTCCAATCTTTACGCGGCTTGCGCACTGTGATCCATTTTAGTATAATGATTGCATTGTCTAAGGAAACACTGATTAAATCAGCGTTTCCTTAAACCCAACGTACGAACAGGAGGACACGGACATGTCCAAGGATGTCTTATTTGATCAGCAGCTCCGGGAGCAGCTGATGGAGGGAGTCAACGGTGTCGCGGACGCGGTGCGCGCGACGCTCGGCCCGCGCGGGCGCAATGTGCTGCTCGAGGAAGTTGACCAGACGCAGATCACGCGGCGCTATATCACAAACGACGGCGCGACGATCGCGAAGAATATTGATTTCGATGATCCGGTCAAAAACATGGGCGCGCAGCTTCTCAAGGAGGTTGCCGCCAGAACCAACACGACAGCAGGTGACGGTACGACTACCGCTGTGGTTCTGGCGCAGGCAATGATCAGCGAGGGCGTCCGCATGGTGGCCGCGGGATTCAACCCGATCCTGCTCCGCAAGGGGATTCTGAACGCAGCCGCCGTTGCGGCGGCGGGCATCAAGAAGGTCGCCGTTCCGGTCAAAACCGAGGAGGAAATCACTTCTGTCGCGACAATCTCTTCTGGCGATCCTGCGCTGGGCGCGCTGGTCGGACAGGCTGTCTTCCGGGTCGGACAGGAGGGTGTCGTGACAGTGGACACCGGCAGCAAGCGTGAGACGGAGCTGATCCTGAAAGACGGCATGCAGCTGGATCACGGTTTTCTGACGAAGGAATTCACCACAGACGCGAATCAGACTGTTGCAGAGATTGAAGATCCCTACATTCTGATTACAGACGAGAAAATCACGAACATCCACGAGATTCTTCCGCTGATCGAGGAGATCGCAAAAGCCGGCGCCAGCCTTGTCATCATCGCGGAGGAGGTCTCGGGCTCTGCGCTCTCCACCCTGACCGTCAATAAGCTGAACGGCATCCTGAAGGTCTGCGTCGTCCGGCCTCCGGCATACGGAGACGGCCGCGTCGCGATCATGGAGGATCTGGCGTTTTACACCGGCGGGGAGTTTATCAGCAAGACGCTCGGCCACACGCTCCGCGACACGACGCTCGATATGCTCGGCCGCGCGCAGTCTGTCCGCGCGGAGAAGGACGGCACTGCCATTGTCGGCGGGGCAGGCGGGCAAAAGGCCTTTGACGAGCGTGTCTCCTACCTGCGGAATCTGATTGAAATCACAGACTACGAGTTTAACCAGAACCGGTACAAAGAACGCCTGGCGCGTTTTGTCAGCGGAACTGCCGTGCTGGAAATCGGCGGCGATACAGAGCTGGAAATCAATGAGAACAAGATGCGCGCAGAGGACGCCGTACAGGCCGCAAGAGCCGCTGTACGGGAAGGAATCGTGCCGGGCGGAGGATGTGCCCTCCTCGACGTTTTGCCTGCTGTAGAGGCCTTCAGAGACGCACAGGAAGGGGATATACGCGTCGGCGCGGATATCATGTGCCGCGCCCTGACAGCGCCGGCCGCGCAGATCGCGTTCAACGCCGGCCACAACGGCGATGTCGCCGTCATCGAGGCAAGGCGCGCCGGCAAAGGCATTGGGTTTGATGCCGACGCCGGCACGTATAGGGATATGATGAAGGCGAATATAATTGATCCGGCACTTGTGACACGCATGGCCATCTTCAATGCCGCTTCACTGGCTTCGACGCTGCTGACAACTGACGCAGGCGTCACGGATCTGCGAAAGAGCCTGACCGAGCAGATGAATCAATTTCTGACAAACTGAATATCAGACGCGCAGGGCAGGACTGTTTCCTGCTCTGCGCAGGCAATGAACACTTCATAGTCCGGACGATAGTCACATTCATTCTTTCAAAATCTATCCTCTATTCTGAATTGTCTTCCCTTCACCAGAACCATTATCTCACGTTTTTCATTAAAAGAAAATTTATCCTTTTTGTCTTTTCGTTTAATTATTTTGAATAACATCCATGAACGTGTTATAATGAGGGAGAAACGGTACACTGTCTCTGCGTACCGGAAAGGAATTGAAAGACATGAACATCAATCATCTGCGTTATTTTGACGCTGTGTGCAGATATCAGAGCGTTACAAGAGCGGCTCAATACTGCTTCGTCTCACCTCCCTCAGTTACCTCCGCAATCCACAGTCTTGAAAAAGAGCTGAATTATAAGCTTTTTGACAGAAAAGGCAACCGCATGACACTGACGCCGGAGGGAGAAGCCTTCCGGGATGTAAATGCCTCATTTCTGATCCAGTTCAGTGACTTTGAGAAACAGTCTCACGAAATAGCTGCCGCGAACTATGAGCGGCTGCGTTTCAGCATTCCGCCGGGCATTATGGGCTGCTATTTTATCGAGCGGATTTACCCGGATTTTAAACGTCTCTATCCAAACATTCACCTTTATCTGGCAGAGTACGGTACGATGACCGGAAAACGGGAGCTGGGAAATGCTGATCTGGATCTCGTTCTGGGAATTGACGACGGAGATCCGCTTCCGGAATGGATGGATTCTATCCATCTGTTTGACGCAGAACTGCAGCTGGCTGTAAACCGCGCGCATCCGTTTGCCGGGAAGTCATTTGTCACGAAGGAAATGATCGAACCGATCCCCCTGATTATAATGGTGAAAGGTACCTGGCACTATGCCATGAGCATGCGGATGTTTTCAGGCATGCACCCAAATATCATTATGGAAGCTGCGCAGATCCAGGCAGTTACGCATATGCTTCATCTGAACATGGGCGCTGTTGTGATTTTCCATAAGGTATTTGAAAAGGATGAGGATATCGTATGTATTCCTTTTCAGGAGAAGCTGATCGCTCCGGTCTACCTGTACTGGCGGAAAAACGGCTATCAGACACGCGCGATGAAGATGATGATTTCGTATCTTACGGGGCTGACATACTGAACTCCCAGGAGCTGCAAATCTGGAACTATCCCGAAACAGCACTGCTGTCATAGCGTACCAAATGTGCCTGACACTGCACTGCTGCCATAGCGTACAGAATATGCCTGACGCAGCACTGCTGCCTGACGTACAGAATATGCCTGACGCAGCACCGCTGCCATAGCTTACAGAATGTGCCTGACGCAGCACTGCTGCCATAGCTTACAGAATGTGCCTGACGCAGCACTGCTGCCATAGCTTACAGAATGTGCCTGACGCAGCACTGCTGCCTGACGTACAGAAAACCGCGCGCCCGGATCACATTCCAGACGCGCGGCCTCTTTTATGTTTAGGATTTGATATTATGGCTGGTTATTGGTGGTATAATTGATCGGTAAACGGTTCTATTCTGCGGTTCAAAATCAAAGCTTGTCAAGCTCAGCGAGGAATTTCTCGACTTCTTCCGGATCATCCATGCCCCATCCGTTCTCTTCTGCCGGATACAGCTCTGCCTGGATTTCTGCCTTGAACTCGGCAACACCCTTGATGCAGATGTCAGCTACGCTGCCGCCGCCGTAGGCTTTTGCGTGACGTGTCTGCGCCGCGCCCGGGATCATGCTCCAAAGATCATAGACAACCATCTCGGAGCCGTCTGCCGGAGCAGAGCCTGCAACCTGGACAACCGGAACACGAAGCTTCTTCGCGATTGCAGCGGTAACTTCACGTGCGGTCATCTCGATGGTCATACCCTTCATACCATTCTCCTGATACTCGTATGCCATCTTAGCAACAGCCATTGCGCTCTCAGCGGTCTTGCCCTGTCTGCGGTATCCGCCGAACTGGCCGGTCTGCCATCCGGAGAGGACGCCGACGTGTCCGAAATGCGGAATGTAGTTATCAGCAGTATATTTCAGTGTCTCATTCGTAACACCCATCATGATGACAGAATCAGCGACGTCACCGACAACGATTGACGCGTTCTTCAGCGCCGTAGCTTTGTCAGCATAAGTCTGGGTCTGCAGGAAGCAGTTCAGGCAGGTCTTCGGTGCCATCTTGCGCTGCATTCTTGTCCACATTGCGGCATTTGCAGCTCTGGTTTCCACGCTGTCGCCCGGTACTGTGTAGCGGATCAGATCCGCGCCGCCGACTTCTGCGTACATGGAGAAAATCGGGTCAAGAGCAGCAACGCCGATCATCGTGATCTTTTCGCCTTTGTCCTTCATTCTCTGCAGATGCCAGATCGTCTTGACGCCCTTATCCATGTTGATGGATGTGGTCTTTACAGCCTGTCCCTTTTTCTGTTCGCCGCTGGAATATGGATTAGCTGCTTCTTTTTTCTTATCTTCTGCCATTTTTTGTATCTCCTTATCCGATTGTATGAGAACTATGTTTCTGCTACAATATTATTATACCGTTTCAATTATTCCCACTAAATACACAAGCTTACGCATTTTATATAATAAATATTGATTATTCTTTCATAATTGCGTGCGAAGTATGATGAAAACATCTATAATTGATCTTTATTTTGCCCGCTGATTTTGTTTTTCAGCGAACACTTTTTACGAAACGAGGAGCTTTATGACAACAGTTTATCTGATATGCGCAGCCGAGTCGGAAGATGGAATCTTCCGGATTGCGGGCGGACAGCGCGATTATTCTCTGACATCGTACGGGCTGATTCAGGCGAAAACGCTGCGCGCTTTTTTTGCGCGGCACCAGGTCAGCGCGGTCTGCTCAAGTCCGCAAAAAAGCGCGCTTGACACAGCCGGCGCAATCTGGGATCAGACAGACATCACTCCGGTCTGCAGTGAATCCCTGCGAGAGATTTCCACTGGTATCTGGGAAGGCGCCATGTGGGGAAACCTTGCCTATGAGGAGCCGCGGAAGGTCGAGGCATTTCGTTCATATGACCCGTTCTGGCGTATTCCCGAAGCAGAATCCTTCCCGGAAGCTGTGAGCCGGCTTCAGGAGGCGCTTCTTTCCTTTGCCGCCGCACATCCGGAAGACGTGTTTGCCGCAGTCACACACAGACATCTCGCCGGTGCGCTGCTGAATCATCTTCTCCCGGACGGGCATCAGAAACTCCCTGTTCCATCTCCCTGCACGGTTGCCGTGCTGCAGGCAGATGGCGGTAACCTGCAGACTGTGTCTGTTACAGACGGCCAGGATCTCCTCTCTTCCATCGATCCGGCGTCTGTCCGGCAGCGGACAGTGCCGGACTTCGACACAGACGCCTGCTGCTACCTTCTCCGCGAAATCGAATACGGCGACACATTTGTTGAAGCCATTCAGTCTGTCTGGGAAGAATCCGGCGAGAACCGTCACTTCGACAGGAATACTCTGATAAATGACGCGTCACGCAAAACAACGTATATTGGCTTTGTCGAGCAGACGCCCGCCTGCTTCCTGCAGACAGGACCGCTGCCGGGCTGGATCACGCTGCTCGTCGTACATCCCGGATGCAGAAATCTCGGCGTCGGCGCCCAGATGATCGGTCTCGCGACGATGAACGCTCAAAACGGCGGTTCTGACACGCTGTCCATCCTGCTGCCGCCAGACAATCTGCACCGCTCCTTCTTTGAGCACCACGGCTTTATGTCCGAAGGTTTTACAGACGACGGGCGCGAACTGATGACGAAGCACCTGTCCTGAAACGGATTCTGCCTTCCACGGAAACGAAAAATTTCATTTCATACAAAGAGAAATTTCATTTCATATATTGAAAGAGACGGAGCATCTGCCCCGTCTCTTTCTTTGCAATAGAAGGTAAAAATATTATAACAGCGATGGCTGCAAAGCCCGTAGATCACGGCAGGACTGCAGTTCAACAGTCTGCCCAATACAGATCTTCTGTGAAATCACTTTCCGGCAATTGCCTGTGCCTCTGCCTCGATCTCCTCCTTCGGGAATTTGAATCCGAAGAACGCCACGACAAAGCCAATCAGGCAGATGATCGCGCCGAGCAGGAACAGATCGTTGATGGATGCGCCCATGCCCTGTGCCAGACCGTAGATAGCAGTAATAATGGATGAGAAACCGGTCTGCGCGAACTGATACATACCCTGTGCCGGACGAATTTCTTCCATCTTCAGCTCTGTCTGGAAGAATGCGGCGTACTGAGACTGCGAAATTCCCTGGCCGATACCACCGATTGCGGTTGCGCAGAGCAGCATGACGATCGAGGACGTCGGAGTCAGTCTCCACATGATCAGGAGCGCAAGGATATACGCAAGTACAGAAATCAGGCCAACCGTGCGGAATTTCTTCTTGAACTGTTTTCCGATAATCGCGCCGATAAACAGACCAACGATAAACTGTACGATTGTCTGCGGCATCGTGACGGTCGAGCTGACGGTCGTGCTGACCTGCATAACCTGCTGCGCGTAGCGGATGCCATAAGCGCCGGCTGTCGTTGCGTACGCGACGATCAGTGCCGCGACGATGAAGGTTACGCGGAAACGTGGCTTCGCGAACATCTTAACTGGAACTGCCGGGTTGTCAACGCGGGTCTCACGCCTGATCATCAGAACCAGTGCCGCAATCGCGATCACCAGAAGCAGAATGCCGATTACGCTGAATCTCGGGAAGTACGATCCGCCAAGGGACAGCCAGAAAATCAGCGGAATGACAAATGCCGCGAGCAGCAGCAGACCAAGAATATCAAACTTGACGCCGGGTCTCTTGACATTCGGATAAAACAGCAGGAACAGAACAAACGGAATAATCAGGAATACAGCATAGAACGGCCACGCGAGATTCAGTCCTGCCTTATCTGCGACAATACCTGTCACAAGTGGTCCGACAAGTGCGCCAAGCGCCGACATAGCAGCCAGGAATCCAAAGTATTTCGGCCGCTCCTGCGGTGTGACAATTTCAGCGATGACCGTGTATGGCGCTGCCATGTACAGGCCGCCGAAGAATCCCATCAGAAAATAGTCAATTCCGAAGATAACCGGGCTGCCAAGCATCGGCAGCAGCAGCTTTGTGACGAACTGCGCGGCGATGCCGACGAGAATAACCACCTTTGCGCCAAACAGAGCAGACAGCGATCCGGATATCGGCAGCGCAATCATCATACCTGTGGAAGCGATTGCCGCCATGAACGCGTACAGCCCCATCTGATCCATCTTGCCGAGCTGCTGCGGCAGCAGAACGTTGCTGCTGTAGCTCGCCGTCATCATACCAACCATGAGAAACAGCGTCGCGAAAATCATCAGGCCTTTCTTGCTGCCCGGGAATGCATTTGCATTGTCACTCATTTCTTCTCCTTTCCGGCATCCAGTGGATGCCACCCCATCATTTGCCAGCAACTACATCGTTCGTTCGAAAATTCAATATTTTCTAGCTTAAACCCATTATAATCTCTGCCTACTTACACAGAAATAATCAAATTTTAGTATCAATAATTAGTAGATTTGATCATTTAATAGAATCAAAGGAAGTTTATACTGTAATTAATAAGCGAATTGGCACCTGCGGGCGTGGTGCCGGATAACTGGAATCCTTGATATTGGATTTTTGAAAGGAGAGGTTTTTATGGGTAAGACGTACAAAGCGGCGATTTATTATGAGGGCGGAGACCACGGTATCGTTAAAATTGAAGAACGCCAGCTGCCGGATCAGGTCGGCGATAACGACGTTGTCGTAAAGAACCTGATTGCGACGATCTGCGGCGCGGACGCAAGATGCTACCGCGACGGCGGCGGCCAGGCTCACATGATCTGGGACGGATACGAGTTCGGACATGAAATGGTATCCGAAGTTGTAGAAGTCGGCAAGAATGTTACAGACGTAAAAGTCGGCGACTGGATTTTCCCGAACATGGGACATGCGTATCATGACCATCACCGCATGGCAACCTGCGGCGGCTTCTCCGAGTATCTCTATCTGCCGGACTTCACCTTTGAAGGTGACTGGACCAATTCACAGGCTCAGCCAAGCGCGGTTATGCTGGACAAGTCTCTCGGACTTGAGAACCTCTGCCTCCTGGAGCCGATGACCATCGGCACCCGTTCCGCTCTTGATATGAAGGGGCGCGGCACAACAGCAGTCGTCATCGGCTGCGGAATGATCGGACTTGGATGCGGCATTGCGCTGAAGCACATCGTCGGATTTGAAAAAGTCATGATGCTTGATTTCTCAGACTACCGCCTGGAGATCGCCAAGGGATATGACCTTCTGACCTGCAATCCGAGCAAGGAAGACCTCGACGCGGTTCTGTATGAGACCTTCGGCGAGACCTTCGGATACGGCGGCAAGAAGTGCAAGGCTGATTGCTGGGTTGACTGCATCGGCATTCAGCCGGCAACCGACTACTTCTTCAAGTACGCTCGCCCGATGGCAACACTCGGCATCACCGGCGTCTTCCACGACCCGTGCAAGATCGACGCTGTCAGCGTCTGCTACAACCAGCAGTGGATCAAGGGCTGCGGCTCAACTCCGCTGAAGTACTGCTTCGAAATGATCATGGATATGGAGCGCAACGGAATCGACCTCGCTCCGCTCATCACCCACAAGATCAAACTCGATGACATCGAGGAAGGACTCAAGATGTTCGCGGATCCGCAGGGCGTCATGAAGGTCGCGATCGACTACGTGAACAACTAATCTGACGGACTGTGTGAACGCGCTAATCCGTCATACAAAGAAACAGAAAGCTCAGCATTCTCCTGAAGCTCATAACAGCCAGCGAGGGATCACCAGTTCGGTGATCCCTCCGCATTTTTATAAAAATCAATTGACATCGGGCAAAAATTCTTCTATAGTAGTAGCTGATGGGGCATTGGCGCAGTTGGGAGCGCGCTACATTCGCATTGTAGAGGTCGTGAGTTCGAATCTCATATGCTCCACGTTAAAAGAGCTGACAGCTTTATGGTTGCCAGCTCTCTTTTTTCTTGTCCCGCCTGTTCAGTCCACGGCAAACTGATACACTTTAAACGGCGTATTTTCATACTCCGTCTCAACAGGCTTGCATTCCAGTTCTGTGTGTTCTTCCAGAAATCCACGGAGCAGGCCCGCGTCTGTGCTGACGAAGCGCAGGTTCGTGTACCCGCGCAGGGAAGTCAGCAGGTTGTCAGGATTTGCAAGCTTTCCTTCTACCTGATGGTAATAACGGGGAGAAAAGGTATCCCAGCTGCCGGAGCGGAGGACATTCTGAAATAAATCTGTCGTCTTCACCTGCGTCACCGGCCGGTTGTAATAAAACAGGGTGCTCAGGCTTCCGCCGTCCATAATATAAAATACGTCCGGATTTGACGCGATCTCCTGCTTCAGCTCCGCGTGCGCCTTGCTGTCCGGCGGGCGCCTGCGCTCACCGGATGACTGGTGAAATCCGTGAACAAACCAGATCCATCCCGCTGCGATAACGCAGATGAGAATCGCTGCCGCGGCTTTCCGGATCTCTTTTGATTCCTGCAAAAGCAGAAGCATCACGACGGCTGCGACAGAAATCGGCAGTTCCACGCGCAGGACAAACCGCATTCGGATAAACAGCAGTGCCGCCGCGAGCGCAAATTCCATCAGCACAGTCAGCAGTCCGGCTTTCCAGGGGTATCGGCGGCTGGTCAGAAGCAGCATGACATAGACCATCAACGGCAGCAAAATCAGAAATTTTCCGAGACTGTCAAGCTGCTCACTGGCGACCCGCAGCCTGCCTTCCAAAACGATATGCTTCGCCTCCAGCGCGCCGATGGCATTCATCTTTTCAACCGTGAACACCTGCTTCTCAGCGAATTTCCAGCTCACCAGCATCGCGTAATCCGTATTGCTGACGTCAAGCGCCTCGAATTCCTCCCTGTGTACGTTGTAATCCAGTGTCGGGTAATCAACCGCGTAGCCTCTTGCGTCTGTAAAATCCATGTAGGATTTCCATTCATCCGAAGAATAGGCCTGTTTTTCGATCCAGGATGTCCCTCCCACCAGAACGAGCAGGATCAGGACAGCCGCCCATGCTTTTCGCAGCCCCGTGCGGAGCACGCCAGCAATCTTTGCGCCGACTCCGCCCTGTGTTGTCTTCCACCAGGTAAGGCAGATATGCAGCAGCAGCGGAAGGGCACACGCAAACATCGGAATCAGTGTGTCGCTTCGCAGACAGTATCCGATCCAGATCAAAACCGCTCCGAGAATGCCTGCCGGGATTCCACTCTGCCTTACGTCCTTTGTGGTTCGATCTTCTTTGTTTTCTTTGCTCTTTTCCTTCTCCGGAATCTTATCCTTCAGGGAACATGCCAGAAGCGCAAATCCCGCCGCGGCTGTCAGAAACGCCGACACGGTAAAGGTCAGGAAATAATAGCTGCAGGCACCGTTCACGAGCGCCAGAAGCACGACGCCCGGCCAGCTGCGCGTATATTCCCATATGCAGCAGTAAAGGACGAAAAACGCCAGCAAGTCCGCCCCGACAAGCAGCACCGCATACCAATTGACTGCTGTCGTCAGCGCGTAGAGCCCTTTCAGCAACATCCCGGCGGGATACTGAATAAACACGAGCCACGGGCTGTACGCCGCTCCGTAGGAACCGTTTGCGATGAAATTCAGCAGATAATCATCCGGCTCCATAAAATAGACCGGTTTCAGGAAAAACGGAAGGATGCAGAGGATTCCCGCAAGCGCAAGGAATATGATCCGCATCCTGACTTTCTTTGACATAGAATCTATCTCCTGTTTTTTTTCGCACATGAACACCTTCTGCGCGCCAGCATACCCGGGATTCATTCACCTTCCCGCAGGCATGCGCACCCGGGATCCATTCACCTTCCCGCAGGCATGCGCACCCGGGATCCATTCACCTTCCCGCAGGCATGCATACCCGGGATTCCCTCACATCTTCTGCTCTCCCGGCTCGCGCGGGCTCAGGAATTCCGGGGCTGTAACGATTACAGATTATATACAAACAGACCCAGCAGAATCAGCAGGCTGCCAATCAGCTTGTTCCTGCTCACCCGCTCGCGCAGGATCAGGATCGAGAACACAAACACAAAAATGTAGGTCAGCGTGTCAATCACTGCCCCGTAGCGCATCTCAACCTTCGTAAACGCATAGGTGTTCAGCAGCAAAACGCCGAAAAACATGCCGTACGCGAGGATGACGCGCCAGTTCAGGTACTCCCGGATCCAGCTCTCATGCTCCCGGTCTGCACTTTGTTTTAACAACAGCTGCGAGACGGCGGAAATCAGTGTGCCGCCGATCATCAGCCACATGTAAGGATTATGAATCATCTCTTCCCACCAGAATAACACCTGTCAGCAAAATCAGAATTCCAATAACATTTTTAAGCGTCAGGACTTCCCGAAACAGCAGAATAGCCCAGATCTGGGACCAGATCAGATAGACGCTCCTGTGCGCGTACGCCACAGACAGATCAATCCTCTTAATTACGCGTTGCCAGGCGAGGGCGTAGATCCCGCAGTTCAGAAGCATCAGAAACCCAAACACATACAGCAGCGGCGCGTGAAGGCCGCCCTGGTTGTACTGGATGGAAGCCATCTTCGAAAACACGCCGGTCAGGGAAAACTGGGCAATGCTCAGGTGAAGCGGCAGATATTTTCTGAGTTTTTCCATATTATTCCTTTTTCACTCCCGCGGTTTTTCCGGATCCGGCATCTCTTCCTTCCGGATCATCCGGCGAAAAATTCAGCTTCTCCCGCACGATATACTGCGGCTCGTCATTGACTGACAGCATCAGTTTTCCCAGGTATTCACCCAGAATCCCGAGACTGAGCATGACCAGGCCAAAGAACACAAGCATAATACAGACGACCGACGACCAGCCGACCGTAATCGACGGATCGATCAGCTTGCGGATTGCCGTGACCAGACCGGCGACAAGACCTGCGGCGGATGTCAGGCACCCGAGCCAGAATACCATCCGCAGCGGGACGACCGAGTAATTCAGATACGCGAGCCACAGCTTCATCAGCTTGCGGAAATTGTAGTTGGAGCTTCCGTATGCCCGCTCGTGGTGCTGTATCTCAACATTCCCGATATTGTGCGTCGCCCGGTAGAACAGCGCGTCCACGTACGGGTTGTAGTTGCGGTAGCGGATCACCTCATCCCGCACAGCGCGCGTGATCACCCAGAAATTGCTGGACTCAATCGACCGCGGCCGGTTCAGAAGAATGCTGGACGTAACTTTGTTGATCCAGCTGGTAAAATTCTTCAGCGGGGAATTCAGCCGCTTCCGGTAGACGCCATACACGACGTCATACTCGCCCTTCGCGATCTCATTGACCAGAATCGAAAGCTGCGACGGATGCGTCTGCATATCGTCGTCCATCCCCAGGATAAAGTCACCCCGCGCGTGGTTCAGCGCGCACATCAGCGCGTTGTGCTGGCCGAAATTCCGCATCAGATCGATTCCGCGCACATTCGGATACTGATCGCTGAGCTTTCTGATTTCGGCGAACGTGCTGTCCGGCGAGGCGTCGTTTACGAGGACAAATTCACAGTCGAACCCGTCCAGTTTCGCAAATTCCTGCATGACCATCTCGACGACGTCACGGATTGTGTGCGAAGAGTTATAACATGGTATGACAACAGATACCAGCACTGCTCGGTTCCCCTTTCTGGTGCAGATAATTTACAGGAAATTTCATGGAATCCAGTGCGCGCTAAGCGGAAGTCCGTCTACTTCAACAGCTTCATACATGCGCGCGAGCAATTGATCCAGCGTGGCCTCATCGCCTGTCCGGCAGATCAGATGCCCGAGGCGGTCTGTCCCGTTTTTTACCGCTGTGACGGCATCTCCGGGCGCGTAGTCCAGCTGATACGCGGCGCCTGCCTCGCCGAGCGGCGCAAGGCTTTCCTTCCGCACTGCGGTGATTATGCCGTCAACGGGAGAAAACAAGAGCTTTGCCATGCAAGGCCGGACATCATCGAAGCATGGTACCTGTCCACAGGTCTCTGGCCGGACATCTTCGAAGCATGGTACCTGTCCACAGGTCTCCGGCCGGACATCATCGGCGCGATCAAGATCCTTACGTGTTTGCAGAGGCGAAGGATCACAATGTGCCGTCTGCATGCATGCGGGCGGCCGGATGGGATTTCCAACCGCGGCATCAATAATCGTCTCATAATAATCAAAACCGTACCCGCCCGAAATCACTTCCGGAATGCAGGTTCCTCCCGCGCGTCCGCCGATTTCCAGCACATAGACCCGGTCCTGATACAGCATGACATCCATATTGAAGGCGCACGCGTCAATTCCGGTCGCCCGGACTGTCACACGCACCATCTCTTCAATTTTTTCCAGCATATCAGCTGACACATCGAGCGGCACGGCATGGCCAAGCGGTATCGTCACCGGACCGCTTCGTATCACAAATTTGCGGTGCGGAATGCACATGACGGCCTGATGCTCCTGCACAAAACCGTCCACCCCGATTTCCTCGCCGGGAATAAACTGCTCGATCAGCACGTAATCCTGCTGTGTCGCTTCAAACGCGTCCCGAACCGCCTCTTCCAGCTTCCCGGCGTCAGTCACATGCGTGATTCCACGGCTTCCGGAACTGTCAACCGCCTTTACCACGACATCTCCGCCGTTTTCCGCAAAAAATGCCTGTCCCTCAGCAGCAGAGCGGATTTTTTGGAAAGGAATCGCGAACTCCGTACCCGCCAGCGCCTCGCGGATCTTCAGCTTATTGGATACGCAGGCCGCTGCCTGTTCCGAAATACCAGGCAGCCCCAGTTTTGCGGCCGTGTACGCAATTGCCGGAACCGCGACGTCTGTCCCGGTGGTGCAGATTCCGTCAATTCCACGCTCTCTGGCTGCGGCAAAGACCCCTTCCCTGTCACGCGTATTGCAGAAGACTGTCTCGTCCGCCTCCGCAAACCCGGGGTAATTTCCGGGAATGCTGACGGCAGCCGTATAATAACCCAGCTCTTTCGCGCGGCGGATCAGGGGCACCTGATAAATGCCGGCACCCAGTATCATCAGTTTCTTCATGTGACTGTATTCTCCGCTCCTGACTGCAACAGGGGTGCCGTACGAAGCGGCACCCTTCAAATACTAATCCCTGACATTAGAATTCTTTTGACATCAGAATTCAATTGACATCAGAATCCTGTTAACAGAAGAATGACATCACCGTATCAATCACCTTCCGGCGCGTCTCATCCTGCATACCGTAATACAGCGGCAGACGCACCAGCCGTTCACTCTCCTTCGTCGTATAGCGGTCTTCTCCTGCGAAGATACCGAATTTCACACCTGCCGGCGAAGAATGCAGCGGAATATAGTGGAAGACACAATGCACACCCTTCTCTTTCATCTCGTGAATGAAGCGCGAGCGCTCCTCAAGATCCGCCAGTTTGAGCCAGTACATATGGGCATTGTGTGTGCACTCCGGCGGAATGACGGGAATCTCTGCTTTCCCTTCTGACTGCAGAATCTGGAACGCCTCGTGATACGCGTTCCAAGTGTCCATGCGGTTCTGCATAATCTCATCCGCAACCTCGAGCTGTCCCCACAGATACGCGGCGTTCAGCTCACTTGGCAGAAAGCTGTCTCCCAGATCAACCCAGGTGTATTTATCCACCTCTCCGCGGAAAAACCGCGTCCGGTTCGTTCCTTTTTCCCGCAGGATTTCCGCCCGCTCAATCAGGCTCGTGTCGTTCACGGAAAGCGCTCCGCCCTCTCCCATCGAATAATTCTTTGTCTCATGGAAGGAGTAGCAGCCGAGATTGCCGATCGTCCCAAGCATATTTCCCTTGTAGGTGCTGAGAACTCCCTGCGCGGCATCTTCGATCACCAGCAGGTGGTGCCGCCCGGCGATCTCCATGATCGTGTCCATCTCGCAGGAAACGCCTGCGTAATGCATGACGATAATGGCCTTTGTCTTATCTGTGACCGCCTGCTCGATCAGATTTTCATCCAGGTTCATCGTATCGGGGCGGATGTCCACAAACACCAGCTTCGCGCCGCGCAGAGCCGCGGCAGTCGCCGTGCTGGAGAAGGTGTAGCTGGGCAGAATCACCTCGTCTCCCTCCTGCAGGTCGCACAGCAGCGCGGCCATGTCGAGTGCCGCTGTCCCGCTGGTCGTGAGGGAAATTCTGTTTGAATCAAGGTGCTCCTCGAGCCATCTGCTGCAGCGCGCGGTATAGGCGCCGTCACCGCAGATCTTATGGGACTCGATCGCGTCCTTCACATACTGCAGCTCCCTTCCCGTATACGGCGGAATATTAAAATCAATTCCCATTTTTCCGAATCGCTCCCTCAATTATAAAAAATCAAAGTCCGCAGGTGGACTTCAGTCCCCCGGCCCTCATTCATGAAGGACGCTGATCGTCCAATGGACGATCGCTTAGCGCCGACCAGGAGTAAAACGAAGACAGCTTGCCGGACTTTGAGCGGCCTCGTGCCGCCAAACTTTTCTTATTTAAGTCAGCCACGCTGATCGCAATGTACGGAAATAATTATAGCTTAATTCATACTGTCATGCAAGCAGGCCTGATACCGCCCGGCGCAGCTTTGCGTCCATCTCATCAATTTCCTGCTCTCCGACAATCAGCGGGGGCGCCAGACGGAGCACATTTCCCTCTGCGCTGATGGTCAGCAGCCCGTCTGCCTGCCCTGCGAGAATGATATCGCCAACCTTATACGCGGCATTGACGACCAGCCCCTGCAGGAAGCCTTTTCCCCTGCGGCCGTCAAAAATGGCAGGGTAATCCGCGGCGATTTTGTCCAATGTCTCCTCCAGATACGGCGCCGTCTCCCGCACATGACTGACCAGATCCAGCTCCTCATACAGATCAAACACCGTGCTGACCGCGCGCAGCGCGAACGGATTCCCGCCGTAAGTCGTGCCGTGGTCACCCGGAACGAGGGAGTGCTCCGCAAGCTTTTCTCCCAGAACAAACGCGCCGACCGGGACGCCGCAGCCAAGCGCCTTCGCGACAGTCGTGATATCCGGCAGGATGCCGTACTCCTGATACGCGAACTGCCAGCCGGTTCTTCCCATGCCGCACTGAATTTCATCAAGAATCAGAACAATGTCCTTCTCGTCACAGAGCGCGCGGATGCCACCGAGAAATGCCGCGTCAGCCGGATAAATACCACCTTCGCCCTGCAGTGTTTCCAGAATAATCGCGCAGGTCTTATCCGTCACCTGTGCTTTTACGCTTTCCAGGTCATTGTAGTCCGCAAACTTCACACCGCCGATCAGCGGCTTAAACGGCTCCTGATACGCGTCATTTCCCGTGACGGACAGGGCACCCAGACTCCGCCCGTGGAAGGAATGCCGCATCGCGATAATCTCATGATCAGTCGATCCGTCTTTCAGATAGGCGTACTTTCTGGCCGCCTTAATCGCGCCTTCGATGGCTTCAGTTCCACTGTTGGTAAAAAACACCTTTGAGAGGCCGGTCGCCTCGACGATCTTCCTGGAAGCCTCCGCCATCGGGACGTTGTAGTACAGATTTGAAGTGTGCACCAGCTGATCGATCTGATCCTTCAGCGCAGCGTTCAGTTTCTCATTGCCGTAGCCCAGCGCGTAAACAGCGATGCCCGCCGCAAAATCCAGATACTGCTTTCCGTCCGTATCGTACAGATACGCGCCTTTTCCCCGCTCCAGAACAATCTGAAACCGGTTGTATGTATGCAGAATATACTGCTCCGACTGATTGATATATTCACCTGTTGTCATGATCTTCTCTCCTTCTGCGCGGCTGTTTTCAGGAAACCCTGTCCCTGCCAAACTTTTCCTCTGTATCTGCGAGAATGGCAGTGCCGATTCCCTTGTTCGTGTAAATCTCCAGCAGCAGACAGTGCGGAACCCGTCCGTCCAGTATGTGGACGCGGGAGACGCCGTTCTCGATCGCCTTGATGCAGCTCTGCAGCTTCGGAATCATTCCGCCGTCCACGAGCCCGTCAGAAATCATCGCCTCTGCCTCTGAGACCGTCAGCTCCGGTGCCAGTGTATCCGGGTCGTCCTTGTCAATGTAGACGCCTTCGATATCACTGAGAAAGGCCAGCTTCTCTGCCTTCATCGCCTCCGCAATCGCGCTCGCCGCATCGTCCGCGTTGATATTAAATGAATGATACGTCTCGTCGATCCCGATCGGGCAGACGATCGGCAGGAAATCCTTGTCCAGCAGATCCCAGAGTATCTTGGTATCTACTGCTTTGATGTTGCCGACGTACCCGATGCTCTCGCCGTTGACCAGCTTCTGGCTGACCTGCAGCAGATTTCCGTCTTTTCCGCTGATGCCGACTGCGCGGACGCCAAGCCGCTCCACGAGGCTGACGAGTTCCTTGTTGACCTTGTTCAGCACCATTTCGGCAACTTCCATCGTATCCTCGTCGGTCACACGGAGCCCGCCGACAAATTTCGGCTCCTTGCCGATCTTTCCGACCCACTCAGAGATCTCTCTGCCGCCGCCGTGGACAATAATCGGCTTGAATCCGCACAGCTTCAAGAGCACGACATCCTTGATGACATCCTCTTTCAGCTTCTGATCCAGCATTGCGCTGCCGCCGTATTTTACGACGATGACCTTGCGGTTGAATCGCTGGATATAAGGCAGTGCCTCAATCAAGACCTCCGCTTTTTCCAGATATTTTTGGTTTACCATTTGTGTTCTCCTTGTGTAATACCTTTGATATGCTTCTTCATTTGTCGAACGAATGAATATGTATAGGAAACGAACATATTGCTTGCGTTTTTAGCATTTCCTATAATATGTCTTCTGCGCGTTTTCATGATGACATAAGCACTCTGTAGTTTTATGATCGATAATCCGCGTTAATTGAGACGTACTCGTGCGTCAGGTCACAGCCCCAGGCGGTCGCCTCGCCGCTCCCCTGGTGCATGTCCGCAATTGCCGTCACCTCCGGCTCTGACAGAATCTTCGTCGCAAGCTCCTCGCTGTAATCCGTCGCGCTGCCGCCCTGCACGATCTGCAGCTCCCCGGCCGCGCTCGTAAGAAACAGATCCACCTGCTCCGGGTCAAACGGGACGCCGGCGTATCCAAGCGCGCATAGAATCCTGCCCCAGTTCGCGTCATGGCCGTAAACCGCAGCCTTTGTCAGTGATGAGGAGACAACCGATTTTGCGAGTATTACTGCTGACGCCTTGTCGGCGGCGCCTCTGACAATCACCTCGAAAAGTGCCGTCGCGCCTTCTCCGTCTCCCGCGATTTTTCTCGCCAGCTGGCGGTTGACCGTCATCAGAGCTTCACAAAATGCAGCATACGCCTCGTTCTCCTCTGTGATTTCTTCATTCCCCGCGAGACCGTTTGCCATAAGCAAAACCGTGTCGTTCGTCGAAGTATCCCCGTCGACCGAGACCATATTGTAGGTATCCTCCACGACTGCCGAGAGCGCCTTCTGCAGCAGATCAGATGAAATCGCCGCGTCGGTTGTCAGGAAGGACAGCATTGTGCACATATTCGGATGAATCATGCCCGAACCCTTGCACATGCCGCCGATTGAAACCTGCTTCCCACCGATCTCAAATGTAATTCCGACTTCCTTCGGAAGCGTGTCTGTCGTCATGATCGCCTGCGCGGCCAGATGCGCTGCTTCTTCCGACGAAGAAAGAACTGGTACCATTTTCCGGGTCCCGGCCTCAATTCTGTCGACGGGAATCTGCATGCCGATCACACCGGTGGACGCGACGAGAATATCATCTTCCGTAAATCTCTCCCCGGAAGTTCCAGTCTCTGCTTTGCCCTTTCCATCTGCCGCTGCTGCGTCTGACGACCCGATCCTTAATTCATTCAGCACTTCCGCCGCTGCTGCCGCGGATTTTCTGCAGCACTCCATGCCCTCCTGTCCGGTCGCCGCATTCGCGATGCCGCTGTTGCAGATCACTGCCTGCGCCGTGCCGACTTCATAGACAATCCGCTGGTCCCACTTCACCGGCGCCGCTTTCACTACATTCTTTGTAAACGTGCCTGCAAGCCTGCAGGGTACCTCGCTGAAGATCATCGCCATGTCGCGGCGGTTCTGATACTTGATTCCTGCCTCTGTTGACGCGGCGAGAAACCCCTTCGGAAGTGTCACACCGGTATTTTCCTGATTCTTCATATATTTATATCCTTTCCAA
>JAFVEX010000003.1 GCA_017475785.1 Eubacterium sp.
CTGATCCGGGAGAGCGTGATCAGTGAGCAGATTTCAACCATATCGGACGGGATTGTCCAGAGAAGCCTCATCCTCTCTCTCCTCTCTGCCATGGTGCTGATCGCCGTGTTCGCGCTGATCGTTGCACAGATGAGAAAGACCGCGAGGCGAGCGTGACCAGAATCTATCCGCGCAAAAATGAGCTGATCCGTCCTGCTGTGGCAAATGTCGACCAGGCAGTCGTGTTTTTTGCGCTGCGTGATCCGGATCCGGATGAACTGGTTATGGACCGGTTTCTGGTGATGATGGAGCGGCAGGGCGTGCCGGCATTTATCTGTCTGAACAAGGCAGATCTTGCGGAGGCGGATGAAATCCGCCGATGGGAAGAGATATACCGGGCTTCCGGCTACCCGCTCATCGTGTGCAGCGCGGAGCGCGGCAGCGGAGTAGATATGCTTACGGAACGGCTCCGGGGCAAGGTGACGGTTGTTGCCGGGCCTTCCGGTGTCGGGAAGTCAACCATTACCAATCTCCTGCAGCGGGACATTGTGATGGAAACCGGAGAGATCAGCAAAAAGCTTGGCCGCGGCAGGCATACCACCCGCCACAGCGAGCTGATTCCTCTTGACGCGGGCAGCTACCTCTGCGACACGCCGGGGTTTACATCGCTGCAGCTGCCGGATATGCCCAAAGACACACTGGAAACCTGTTTTCCGGAAATCAGAGAACACGCGGGAGGATGCCGGTTTGTGGGCTGCGCGCATATTCATGAGCCGGACTGCGCCGTCAAGCAGGCGGTAACGGAAGGGATGATTTCACCGGAGCGCTATGAAAGCTTCGTGAGACTCTATCGGGAACTTGAAGAGCAGGAGAAAAGGAGATATTAATTATGTACAAGCTTGCACCTTCAATGCTGTCGGCGGATTTTGCCCGCCTTGGCGAACAATTCAAAATTCTGGAAGACAATGGCGTGGAATGGCTTCACATTGACGTGATGGACGGGCAGTTTGTCCCGCCGATTTCGTTTGGAATGCCCGTGATCACATCCATCCGCAAGTGCACGAAGATGTTCTTTGACGTTCATCTGATGGTGGACGAGCCCGGACGTTACGCGGAAGACCTCAAGAAGTGCGGAGCGGACATGGTGACGGTTCACGCGGAGGCATGTAAGCATCTGGACCGCACACTGCAGGCGATCCATGACCAGGGAATGCAGGCAGGCGTCGTCCTGAATCCCGCGACCCCGCTCAGCGCGATCGATTACGTGATGGACCGGCTTGACATGGTTCTGCTGATGTCGGTGAACCCGGGCTACGGCGGGCAGTCTTACATTCCGGTCGTGACACAGAAGATCCGTGATCTCAGGAAAAAACTCGATGACGCGGGATACCCGAATATCCCGATAGAGGTTGACGGCGGCGTCAACGCGAAGACAGTCGATGAAGTTCTGGACGCGGGCGCGGAAATCCTCGTCGCAGGCTCTGCTGTATTCAAAGATGACATCGCTGCCAATGTAAGATTTTTCCATGAGAAATTCGCGGCGCGGAGCTGAAAGGATCCACTCATTTACATGAAGATTGCTATTATTTCCGGAGGGAGCATCCAGAGGGAGTTCGCCTCCGGATTCTTATCTCAGTTAAAACCGGATAGAATCATCGCGGCGGACAGAGGACTGGCGTTTTGCGCGGAGACCGGCCTGCTTCCTGATCTGGCTGTCGGAGATTTTGACAGCCTGCCCGGGACACTTGCCGGGAAGTACCTTCCACAGACGGAATCCGGCGGGCGGGACATATCCGGAGAAGGAAGAAATGACACGGCGCTCCGGAATGCGCCGGACATCCAGAATGTGCCGGACATCCGGAATGCGCCGGACATCCGGAATGCGCCGGACATCCAGAATGCTCCGGACATCCAGAATGTGCCGGATTTCCGGGAAAGTCTGGAGGGTGCCGGCAGCGTCACTGTCGGCGGAAAAGTGATCCGGGTGATCCGCCACAGGCCTGAGAAGGACGCGACCGATACGGAGCTGGCAGTTTCGGAGGCAGCCGCCTTGGGCGCGCGAGAAGTGTATCTTCTGGGCGCGACCGGCACGCGGCTTGACCATGTCTGGGGAAACATCGGGCTGCTTTACCGGCTGCGTCAGCAGGGCATCCGCGCGTGGATTGTGGATGCGCACAACCGGATTTTTATGCCCGCTGAAAAAAAGGTGATTCTCTCCAGGGAAAATCAGTTTGGAAAATACGTTTCCATACTGCCATATGGAGGCCCGGTCAGGGGGATCACGCTGGAAGGCTTCCATTACCCGCTGAAGGAATACACCCTGTTTCCCGGGGATGAGAGCCTCTGCGTCAGCAATGAGATCGAGGCGGAAACGGCCGTGATTCACTACAGGGAGGGTGTGCCGGTCATTATAGAGAGCCGCGACTGACCTGCGGCGCGGCGATTCACCCGGATTAAAAAAGTAAACAATAGTTCGCCTTCGCGAAACGACTTTGTAAATAATCCATTATATTCAGGACATATACTTGACAGAATTATTACGAGAATGTTACAATGAGACTCGTAGTGGTATGAGGGGAGTATATTTGTACTTGTTCATATAGATTATTTGCAGGAGGAAATTTCGTGAGAAAACGGGCATTGATGACGGTTGGACTGGCCATGACGCTTGCGCTTGCACAGGTTGCGTCAGTCGGGGCAGTCACCATCGACGAACTGAAACAGCAGAAAGCGTCGACCTCACAGAAGCTTCAGGATCTGCAGGACTCGATCGGCGTTCTCGAGAAGAAGAAACAGGATATTCTCGGGGAAATCGACTCGCTAGACGCGAATCTTGTTACCACCATCGCGTCGATTAATACGCTGGAGACCCAGATTTCCGATAAGGAGATCGAGATTCAGAAGACGACGGCAAACCTCGGGAATGCAGAGGCGCGCGAGAACACATCTTATGAGGCGATGAAAAAGCGCATCCAGTACATCTACGAGAAAGGCGGGGACATCGGCTGGGCGATGATGCTTTTCTCCGAGGACAGCCTTCAGGAGGTTCTGAATCAGGCTGAATTCGCGCAGAAGATGTATAAGTACGACAGAGACTGTCTGGACGAGTACGCCGGGATCGTCGAAGAGGTCAAAGAGCTCAAGACGAATCAGGAAAGCCAGAAGGCTGAGTATGAGGAAATGAAATCCGAGCAGGAGTCCGAGAAGGAAAATCTTGAGGGACTGCTGGAGGAGGCAAAAGAGACTTCTGACGACTACGACGCGCAGATTGCTTCCGCAAATGAAAAGGCGGGCAAATTCCAGGATCTGATCGCAGAACAGAACCGGCAGATCCAGGAGCTGATCGAAGAGCAGCGCCGCGCGGAGGAGGAAGCGCGCAGAAAAGCAGAGGAAGAAGCGCGCAGAAAGGCTGAGGAAGAGGCAGCGCGCAGGGCGGCAGAAGAAGAGGCGGCCCGCAAGGCGGCCGAGGAGGAAGCAGCCCGCATCGCCGCGGAAGAGGAAGCGGCCGCACAGGAAGAGCAGGCTTCCTATGAAGAAGAGGAAGACGACACTTCGTACACCGACAATGATTACAGCAGCGGCTACGAAGAGGAAGACGAGGATGAGGGCTACTCCGGGGAAAGCTACGACGAGAATGACGAAAGTGATTCCGACGGCGGCTCTTACGAGGAGGATAACGACAGCTACGAGGAGAGCACCTCTTACGATGAGGACACATCCTATGACGAGGACAGCTCCTATGATGAAGATTCCTCAGAGAATGAAGACGAGGACAGCTACACAGAGAGCAGCAGTGACGACAGCTCTTATGAAGAGGAAGAGAGCAGCTACGAGGAAGAAGAGGAGACTTATGAAGAACCTGCTTCCTCATCCGGCTCAGCAGCCGGCCAGGCAATCGTCGATTACGCGCTTCAGTTTGTCGGCAATCCTTACGTATGGGGCGGCAACAGCCTGACAAACGGCACGGACTGCTCGGGATTTGTCAATCTTGTGTACGCCCACTTCGGATACAGCGTCGCACGTCAGTCCAGCGCGCTTCGAAGCGCCGGCAGAGGCGTCTCCTACGCGGAGGCACAGCCTGGCGACATTATCTGCTACAGCGGACATGTGGCAATCTACATGGGCAACGGACAGATTGTGCACGCCTCTGATCCGACCCGCGGCATCATCTGCGGAACGAACGCGGCTTATCACACCATCCTCGCAGTGCGCCGCGTCGTGTGACCATCTGCAAAACGCTGAAAACCACATTATATTTTTGCAGCGTGACTCCCGGGATACCGGGACAAAACAAATCTGCTTCACACAAGGATCACCGTCATGGTGATTCTTGTTTTTTTTGCGATTTTGCAGACCTGAACCTTGACTATCCTGCGGTTCAAGTTTAGAATGGTTTGCGTGAGAAAATACATATTTATAAGAAGAATTTAGGAGGAACGAAGAAAATGGCAAACAAATGGATGTACTTGTTTACCGAAGGTAACGCGAATATGCGCGAGCTGCTCGGCGGAAAGGGCGCGAACCTCGCAGAGATGACGAACATCGGCCTGCCGGTTCCGCAGGGATTTACGATCACCACAGAAGCCTGCACGCAGTATTACGAGGACGGCCGCAAGATCAACGCGGAAATCCAGGCGCAGATCAACGAGTACATCATCAAGATGGAAGAAATCACTGGCAAGAAATTTGGTGACAAAGAGAATCCCCTCCTGGTCTCTGTCCGCTCCGGCGCGCGCGCTTCCATGCCGGGAATGATGGATACGATCCTGAACCTCGGCCTGAATGAGGATGTTGTGGAGGTAATCGCGGAGAAGTCCAACAACCCGCGCTGGGCATGGGACTGCTACAGAAGATTTATCCAGATGTATTCCGACGTCGTTATGGAAGTCGGCAAGAAGTATTTCGAAGAGCTCATTGACAAGATGAAAGCAGAGCGCGGCGTCACACAGGACGTTGATCTGACTGCAGAAGACCTGAAGGAGCTGGCAAATCAGTTTAAGGCTGAGTACAAGGCTAAAATCGGCGAGGACTTCCCGAGTGATCCGAAGGAGCAGCTGATGGGTGCCATCATGGCAGTCTTCCGCAGCTGGGACAACCCGCGTGCAAATATCTACCGCCGTGACAATGATATCCCGTATTCCTGGGGAACAGCTGTCAATGTACAGTCTATGGCATTCGGCAATATGGGTGATGACTGTGGTACAGGCGTCGCATTTACCCGTGATCCGGCAACCGGTGAGAAGGGACTGTTTGGTGAGTTCCTGACAAATGCACAGGGCGAGGACGTCGTTGCAGGTGTCCGCACACCGATGCATATCACAGAGATGGAACAGAAGTTCCCGGAGGCATTTGCACAGTTTACAGATGTCTGCAAGATTCTTGAGAATCACTATCGCGACATGCAGGATATGGAGTTCACCGTAGAGAACGGCAAACTTTACATGCTGCAGACCAGAAACGGCAAGCGGACAGCACAGGCTGCCCTCAAGATTGCATGTGATCTGGTTGACGAGGGAATGCGTACAGAGGAAGAGGCGGTCGCTATGATCGATCCGCGTAACC
>JAFVEX010000044.1 GCA_017475785.1 Eubacterium sp.
AAAACTTGAAAAATACGGAATTAATGTTACTATTAGAAGGGAAATGGGCGCTGATATTGACGGTGCCTGTGGCCAACTTCGAAAACGATACCAGGACGCGGCAGCGCGCTCTGGCGGAAGCAGGAGTGAAGGAGTATGAAGGTATATTCAGCAACTGACATCGGTCAGATCCGGAAGATGAATCAGGATTTTATCTTCGTGTCGTCTGAACCGGTGGGGAACCTGCCGAATCTGTTTGTGGTTGCAGACGGAATGGGCGGTCACAATGCCGGGGACTACGCTTCACGGTACGGTGTGAGTGTACTTACGGAAACGATCCGGGAGGATCGCAATTTTAACCCGATCAAGGTCATGCGGGACGGAATCGAGGCGGCGAACAAGGCAGTTCTGGAGAAGTCGCTGGAGGATCCCGAGCTGAAAGGCATGGGCAGCACGATGGTCGTGGCGATCTGCATCGGCGGGTATCTGTTCGCGGCAAATGTCGGCGATTCCAGGCTTTACATGGCAGGCTCGCAGCTGCGGCAGATTACGCATGACCACTCGCTGATCGCGGAGATGGTGCGTCTGGGCGAGCTGACGCCGGAAGAGGGTCTGAACCACCCGGACAAAAATATTATTACCCGCGCGATCGGAACGGTCGAGGAGGTCAAGATTGACTTCTTCGATGTCAAGCTGGAAGAGGGCGACTGTTTTATGATGTGCTCTGACGGCCTGTATAATATGGTAGAAAGCAGTATTATCTATAAAGTGCTGCGGGATCATGACGTGGAAGACAAGGCCGCAAAGCTGGTGGAACTGGCAAATGCAGGGGGAGGCCTTGACAACATTGCGGTGATTGTGGTTGATCCGTTTGCAGCAGATGATTCACACGAGACGGCAGATCTGGATACCGGTACTGCAGGGGAGACCGGGGAAGGCGCGGCCGACGCGTCAGACAACATCCGGAACGAGGAAGCCGGCGGGACAGCCGCGTCCGCGCAGGACGCGGAGCAGGACGGACCTGCAGCGGGGAGGAGCTAAATGTTAAAAGAGGGAATTGTACTGGGAGAGCGCTACGAAATCATATCGCGTGTAGGCTCCGGAGGCATGGCCGATGTCTATAAGGCCAGAGACCACAAGCTCAGCCGCCTCGTGGCGGTGAAAGTAATGAAGGCCGAGTTTCGCGAGGATACTTCCTTTGTGACGAAGTTCCAGAAGGAAGCGCAGGCTGCGGCAAGGCTGTCGCACCCGAATGTCGTGAATGTATTTGATGTCGGTGAGGACCGCGGCCTCTATTACATCGTCATGGAGCTGGTAGAAGGGATCACGCTCAAAAACTACATTACGAAAAAGGGCAGGCTGTCTGTCAAAGAGGCGACCAGCATCGCTATTCAGGTGTCGCTCGGCCTGCAGGCGGCGCATCATCAGGGCATTGTGCACCGGGATGTCAAGCCGCAGAACATCATTATCTCTACGGACGGAAAGGTCAAGCTGTCCGATTTTGGCATTGCCAAGGCCTCGAATTCGAACACCATCACGGCCAATGTCATGGGGTCTGTGCACTACAGTTCCCCTGAGCAGGTGCGCGGAGGCATGTCGGACGCGCGCAGCGACATCTATTCGCTGGGCGTGACCATGTATGAGATGGCGACAGGCCGCGTCCCGTTTGACGGGGATACGACCGTTTCCATCGCCATTAAGCATCTGCAGGAAGAGATGGTGCCGCCGTCACGCTACGCGCCGGATCTGCCATATTCTCTGGAGCAGATCATTCTCAAGGCGACGCAGAAAAATCAGAACCGCCGCTACCAGAACGTCGGCGAGCTGATTGATGACCTGAAGCGCTCGCTCCTTGAGCCGCAGGGTGATTTTGTCACGGTCGCGCCGCTTGCCACAGATACTTCTCAGACAATCAAGGTCTCTGACCAGGAGCTCAAGGAGATCCGGAGCGGCATCAACAAGAAGCAGGAGCCAAAGCCGAAGGAGAAGCCCCGCAAGTTTGACGACGAAGACTATGACGAGGACGACGACAGAGGTTCCGGCCTGGAGCGGGGCCTGACGATCGGCGGATTCATCATCGGCGCGATCATTATCGTAATTCTGATCATTGTGATCGGCAACATGGCTGGCATTTTCCATTTTGGCGGAAGAAACAGCACCGCTGCCGCCAGCAGCGCCTCCTCCGTGAGCAGCAGCACTGCAGAGAGCAGCAGCGCGGACGAGATCGAGGAAACTCCGGAGCCGGCGGTCGAGGAGCAGGTTGAGGTGCCGGACTTCAGAGGCATGACAGTCGAGGCGGCGACACAGGAGGCCGTCACCCGCAAAATCGGTATTAAGCAGGTTGGCACAGATGCTTCGGATGAGTATGCGGAGGGAACTATTATCTCTCAGAATGTCGATCCCCAGAGCCGCGTCAGCCTGAATACGACGATCGAAGTGGTTGTCAGTTCCGGAAAAGCCAATGTCACCATCCCGACCGGCCTCGCGGGGAAACCGCAGGCAGACGCGCAGAAGGAGCTGGAGGATCTCGGCCTCACGACGAGTGTCGAGCTTCAGTCCGACGGGTCGGTTGAAGTGGGCAGTGTCATTTCCACGGATCCGGCGGAGGGAAGCAGCGTTCCCGCGAATTCTACCGTCAAGCTGTATATCAGCCGCGGTGAGAACACGGTGACGGTTCCGTCTCTGATCGGATACGATGAGGCGACCGCGACGCAGTCGCTGACGCATCTCGGCCTCGAATATGTACTCGAGGAGGGCTATTCCGACGCGATGGGCTACGGAGAGGTTTACGAGATGGATCCGGTATCCGGCACAGAAGTTCCGGTCGGCACGAGTGTCACGCTGTACATCAACTCCGAGGAACCGGAAGAGGAAGAAGAGGAGGGCAGCGGCGAGTACCGTCTGGCCGGCACACTCTCCGAGCCGGAGGGATATGAAGGCGGCGAGGTAAGGCTTGAGCTTGTCCAGAACGGCGAGACGACGACGATCTATGAGGGTGAAAATCCCTGGACCGACGGCGACTACAGTGAGCCTGTATACAGCGAGAGCGGAGAGACCGGCGTCATCAATATCTATGAGGACGGCGTCAGGAAGTGGCAGTACAACAATGTTCCGTTTGAGGCGGTTTAAGCGCAGGGCAGAAAACCGTTTATGAGAGGAAAGATTATTAAAGGGATCGCCGGATTCTACTATGTCAGCAC
>JAFVEX010000045.1 GCA_017475785.1 Eubacterium sp.
CAGATTCGCCAGGATCTGAATAATTTCGGGGGATTCGGTCAGCAGGGATACGGCTATAACGCATATGTACTCAGGGAAGAGATCGGAAAAATTCTCGGCCTTGACAAAATGCACAATATGATTATCGTCGGTGCCGGTCATCTTGGCCAGGCACTTGGTAATTACGGATTTGAAAAAAACGGCTTCCGCCTGGTCGGAATATTTGATATTGATCCCTCGCTGAATGGACAGCTGGTGCGCGACGTGCCGATCCGCATGCTCGATACGCTGCCGGCTTTTCTTGCTGAAAATGAAGTTGAGATTGCCGCGCTGACAATTCCAAAGGACGAATCCATCGAAGTCGCGAAAATGCTGGCGGATAACGGAATCCGCGCCTTCTGGAATTTTGCGCACACAGACCTGAACCTGATTCTTCCGAAGGACGTCGTCGTCGAGAACGTGCATCTTTCTGACAGCCTGATGCGCCTCTCTTACAACCTGACCGATCTGGAGAGTGAATAACTTCATGAAAAGACTGTTCACAGCCGCGGAAGCCAGAGAGGCTGACCGGCTGACAATTGCAAATGGGATGGCGTCGGATGTTCTGATGGAACGCGCGGCGCTCTCGGTGCTTCAGACCATGATGAAGCAGGGGTATCCGCTTGAGCATGTCCTGATTGCCGCGGGTACTGGAAATAACGCCGGCGACGGAATTGCCATCGCGAGAATGCTCTGTGAGATGGGATACTCCCCGACAGTACTTCTGGCTGGTGACAGCGGCCGTTTTTCTGACCAGATGCGTCATCAGCTCGCACTTCTTTCGTGGTATCAGCCGTCTTTTGCAGAGACCTATGAGCCCGGCAGGTGGGAGGTCGTCGTAGACGCGCTGTTCGGCGTCGGTCTCTCCCGTGAGATCACCGGCGCGTACCGGGATCTGATTGAAGCCATTAATCAGGATGATGCCGCCAGGGTCGTTGCTGTCGACATTCCGTCCGGAATTAACGCAGACAGTGGAGAAGTCTGCGGCTGCGCGGTCCGCGCAGACGACACCGTGACATTCGCGTTCGGCAAACCCGGACTGTTTCTTTATCCGGGAGCAGAGTATTCAGGACGGGTTGTGATCAGCCCGATCGGTATTCCTGAGCCGCAGCTGTTTTCCGCGCCCCGGCACAGTGAGCAGCCATCTCTTCGTTTTACAGACAGATTCTTGCTGGAACCGGAGGATCTGCGGCAGCTTCCCGGCAGAAAACCGGACGGCAACAAAGGTTCCTACAAAAAAATTCTCGTAATTGCCGGATCCAGAGAGATCTGCGGCGCGGCTCATCTCTCCGCGCGGGCCTGTCTGATGGCAGGAGCCGGTATGGTGCGGATTCTTACCGAAGAAAGCAATCGGGTTCCGCTTGCCGCCGCGTTCCCGGAAGCACTGATTTCGGTCTGGAAAGCAGGCAGCCTGGATCCTTCTGTGTTTCAATCCTGTATGGAATGGGCAGACGGCATTCTGGCCGGCCCGGGCATCGGCACGGATGAAGACGCCGAAGCTCTGCTGCGATGGAGTCTTGCAAGCGGCGGAAAACCGACCGTGCTCGACGCAGACGCACTGAATCTTCTCGCGCGGCAGCCGTCGCTGTGGAAAGAAGTTCACGCGAACTGTGTGCTGACGCCGCATCTGGCTGAGATGGCGAGGCTTACGGGAAAACCTGTTCCAAGGCTTCGGAAAACGATATTCGAGAGCGCAGAAGAATTTGCGCTCCGGCACGGGGTGATCTGCGTGCTGAAGGACGCCAGAACCGTCACCGCGTACCCGGACGGGAAGAGTTATCTCACCGTTTCCGGAAACAGCGCGCTTGCGACTGCCGGAAGCGGAGATGTGCTGGCCGGCATGACGGCGGCACTTTTTACACAATATCAGGATTCTGCGATTCCTGCGGCAGCGCTTGCGGATCTCGCTCACGCAATGGCGGGAACTGCCGCGTCAGAGCAGGATTCCGAGAGAACCGTAACCGCCTCGAGAATCCTTGATTTTCTGCCCCGGATTCTGTAACGTACCGGCCGGGCGCGTTTCTTGACTTCCAATGTGTTGGATGATATATTTTTATACGATAAGAGAAGCCAGTATTTAAGGAGAAATCAGTATGTCAGGACATTCGAAATTTGCCAACATCAAACACAAAAAAGAGAAAAACGATGCGAAAAAGGGCAAAATTTTTACGATTATAGGCCGTGAGATCGTCATTGCTGTCAAAGAGGGCGGACCGGATCCGGCTAACAACAGCAAACTTCGTGATGTCATCGCAAAGGCGAAAGCGAACAACATGCCGAACGATACCATTGAGCGCGGCATCAAAAAAGCTGCCGGCGACACCAACGCGGACAATTACGAGCGGATTACATACGAGGGCTACGGCCCGGGCGGCGTGGCCATCATCGTCGAGACGCTGACGGACAACAAGAACAGAACTGCCGCCGAGGTGCGCAGTGCCTTTACAAAGGGAAACGGCAGCATCGGGACGCCCGGATGTGTATCGTTTATGTTTGACGAGAAGGGACAGATCATCATCCTGAAGGAGAACTGCGGGATGGATCCCGATGATCTGATGATGCTTGCGCTAGACGCGGGCGCGGAAGATTTCAGCGAGGAAGAGGATTACTACGAAGTCCTGACGGCGCCGGACGCGTTTTCCGCCGTGCGGGAGAGTCTGGAAAAAGAGGGGATTGAAATGGAAGAGGCGGATATCTCTAAGATTCCGCAGACCAGGACTGCCCTCACAGACGAAAAAATGCTTGCGTCGCTCCAGAAAACACTGGATCTGCTGGATGATAACGACGACGTGCAGAATGTCTACACCAATCTGGATGAATAACCAGTTACGGAGACGGTCACATGATTTTTATTAAAACGCTGCTGCTCGGCATCGTTGCCGGCGTCACTGCATTTTTTCCGGTGAGCAGCGCCGGTGCCGTCGTTCTATGCAGCCGGTTGTTCTCTGTACAGGTGGATCACCGGCTGTTCACCGCGATTCTGCTTGGAATATTCCTTGCCATGGTACTGTCTATGTTTCAGGATCTGGTGAGGCTTGGATATTCTCTGGGCGGAATTATGCGGGATCTCTTTTATAACATGAAAGCGTACCTGTTTTCACGGGGCGGTCAGAATGAAGACTACCGCAGAGTGCTCGCCGGAAATTACAGGAATCTTCTGGCACTGCTGCTTCTGGCTCTGGTGCCCGCCATCCTGCTGAGCATCCTGCTGGGACGCGCGGTACAGTACGCGTATGGAAGCTTTCTGACGATCGGAATGGGCTTCTTTATCTCGGCGGTAATCCTGCTGGTGTCGTCCTACATGAATGTACCGGAGAAGGGTCCCCGTCAGATGAAGCCGCAGGAAGCGCTGATTCTGGGATGCTTTCAGGGTGTCGCGTTTTTGCCCGGCATCTCGAAAATTGCTGCTGTCTCGTCAGCCGGCTTTCTGTGCGGGATTTCCAGACGTCTCAGTGTGATCTTCGCGTACCTGCTCGGGCTTGTGAGCTTTTTTATGATGCTTCTGCCCGGGCGCGTTCATCCTGCGTTTGCGGGCATTCCGGGTTCCGGCGTCCTGCAGTGTATCCTGGGGTTCGCCGGGGCATTTGGGATTGGCATGACGCTGATAGAAAAGGCACAGCGGCTGCTTTCAAAAGAGACAAATCGTATTTTTGCCGGCGCAAATGTTGTGCTGGGCATGGCTGCGCTTCTGATACATCTGCTTGCACGATAATCAGCGCCGTGTCCAGGAGGGGAGTAACATTGGCAACACAAAACAAACGGACAACTTCAAAACGGACCGGTACGACGGCACGCAAGAAGACCGCTCCGGCGCAGAAGCGCGCGGGAGAGGATAACAGAATCCGTCAGGAGGTAATCCTGCTGATTATTCTGGCGCTGTCGATCGTGCTCTTGCTGAGCAATTTCGGACTGGGCGGCGTCGTCGGACGGGCGCTCTCAGCCTTTTTCTTCGGATTGTTCGGACTTCCGGCATACATTTTTCCGATTCTGCTGTTTATCGGATTTATTTTTACGCTCTCTAACCGCGATAATCCAAAATATCTCCGCAAGATTATCGGGGCAGGCGGCCTGTATATCTTCATCTGCTCACTGTTTCAGCTTCTGATGACCGGCTACGACAAAAACGCCCGTATACGGGATCTGTATCTGGACAGCTCCTACGATAAAATGGGCGGCGGTCTCGCAGGAGGCCTGATTGTCAAGGTTTTCGGCAAGCTGTTTGGTACTGTGGGCGCGTATATCCTTGTTGTCGCGGCGCTGATTATCTTCGCGATTATTATGACGCAGGAGCCGCTCCTGAATCTGCTCAGACAGCGGGGCGCCTCTGCGTACCGCAGCGCGGCGCAGCGCAGGCAGAACGCGCGGGAAGAACAGGCGCAGCAGGAGACAGGATCTGTCAGAAGACGCCGCCGCGCGGAACCGCTTCCTGACGAGGCAGACGAAGAGGATCTGGGACCAGCGGAGGCACTTCCGCAGCCGAGGAAAATCAGCGGCGCAAGTGACATGATGGATTCCATTGTGATCCAGCCGCGCAAAGCCCGGACAGAAGACGAACAGCGCGTTGACGCCGAACTGGAAAATCTGGAAATGATTCTGAGCGGCAGAAAGCCGGCAGAAGCGAAAGCGGCTCTGCCAGAAGACGCGGAGCCAGCAGAGCTGACCGTCAAAAAGCCTGCCCGCACGCGAAGAAAAACCACGCGGAAAGCATCCGTCCCGGAAAAAGCAGCTGATGAGATGTCTGCAGAACTGATGATGCCGGAAGATACGGAGGAACACAGTCAGTATCATCTGCCTCCTATGTCTCTCTTGAAACAGGGTTCTGGTTCCAGAGGCGGAGAGACTGCGGCGCAGCTGAATGAAACAGCGGAAAAGCTGCAGCGCACGCTGCATAATTTTGGCGTAGAGGTGCAGGTGACGGATATCAGCTGCGGACCTACTGTTACCCGGTATGAGCTTCATCCGGAGCAGGGCGTCAAGGTCAGCCGGATACTGAGCCTGCAGGACGATATCAAGCTGAATCTTGCGGCTGCGGATATCCGCATTGAGGCGCCGATCCCCGGGAAAGCCGCTGTTGGAATAGAAGTGCCAAATAAAGTCAACAGTACCGTGACGATCCGGGATCTTCTGGAATCCAGAAGCTACCAGCAGAACCGCGCCGAACTGGTATTCGCAGTCGGCATGGATATCGGCGGAAGGCCGGTCGTTACCGATCTGGCGAAGATGCCGCACCTTCTGATCGCCGGCGCGACCGGTTCCGGAAAATCTGTCTGCATCAACACTTTGATCGTGAGCATGCTCTACAGAGTTTCTCCGGATGATGTGAAATTTATTATGATCGACCCGAAGAAGGTCGAGCTGTCTGTATACAACGGAATTCCGCATCTGTATATTCCTGTTGTGGATGATCCCAAAAAGGCAGCCGGCGCCCTGAACTGGGCGGTCAACGAGATGATGGACCGCTACGATAAGTTTGCCGCCATGAATGTCCGTGAGCTGAACTCCTACAATGAGAAGCTTCAGCAGATGCAGGAGAGCGGCGAGGGCGGCGAAACGCTGAAAAAGCTGCCCCGTATCGTTATCATCGTTGATGAGCTGGCCGATCTGATGATGGTCGCGCAGCACGAGGTAGAGGACGCGATCGTCCGTCTGTCGCAGCTTGCAAGAGCCGCCGGGATCCACCTCGTCATCGCGACCCAGCGCCCGTCTGTCAATGTCATCACGGGCCTGATCAAGGCAAATATGCCTTCCAGAATCGCGCTGGCCGTTTCATCCGGGGTGGATTCCAGGACAATTCTGGACATGAATGGCGCCGAGAAGCTTCTCGGCAAGGGTGATATGCTGTTTTATCCGCAGGGATACCAGAAGCCTGCCCGCGTGCAGGGCGCGTTTGTCTCAGATGATGAGATCAACGCACTCGTTTCTTTCCTGACAGAATCAAATGAGCCTTCCGAGTATAATCTGGAGGCAGAGCAGAAGATTACGCAGTCCTCACTGATGCCCGGAAATACGTCTGCCGGCACAGACGAGCGGGATATGTATTTCGCGGACGCCGGAAAGCTGATCATTGAGAAGAAAAAAGCTTCGATCGGCATGCTTCAGCGTGCCTTCAAAATTGGTTTTAACCGGGCGGCGCGCATCATGGATCAGCTCTGTGAGGCTGGCGTTGTCGGAGAAGAAGAGGGCACGAAGCCCCGCAAAATCCTGATGGAGATGGACGCGTTTCTTCAATTGCTGGAGGAGCAGGACGCATGAGGAAATGTACGTATTGCGGCGCGGATATTCCTGACGGGGAATTTTTCTGTCCCAAGTGCCTGGAGCCGGTTCAGCTCGTGCCGGATTATGAGACAATCGAGAGCCGCGCGAAAGAGAATGAAATGCGCCTGAAGGAAGAGGAAGAACGGCGCAGACGCGAGGCGCAGGCCGCGCGGGAGGAGGCCGCCGCGCGAAGGCGGCTGCAGAGACAGCGTCTGATGATCGCAGGCTTTATACTGGTTGCGGTCCTGCTTGTCGTTCTGATCGGGTTCGTGCTTCAGCGCCAGCGGCAGAATCAGTCATTTGAGTACCAGTACCGCATGGCCATGGAGGCATATGCTTCAGAAGACTGGAACGAGGCAATGCAGTATGTACAGGCAGCGCTGACGCTCCAGCCGGGGAATCCGGACGCAGGCTTTCTGCTTGGCAATATCTATGAAAAGATGAATGACCAGGAAAAAGCGTGCGAGACATACAAAAATGTAATTGCCGGAAATCCGGACTACGTTAAGGCGTATGACGCCCTCGTCCCGCTTTACGCGGCGATGCAAAACTATGAAGCGCTGCAGGCACTGATCGAAGACTGCGATATCCAGGAAATACACGACCGGTATCTGGACTATCTTGTTTACGAAGTGAAATTCTCTCTGGAGCCCGGAATCTATCACGAAGAAAAGACTCTGGAGATGTCTTCTGAGGGAAACGGGACAATCTGGTATACAATGGACGGATCAGAGCCTTCCGAAGAAGAAGGTATTCGTTACACAGCGCCGGTTCCCCTGCAGGAAGGGGCTGCTTATGTCCGCGCGAGATATATCAGCCCAAAACAGATTCCGGGTCCGGCAGCTGACGGCACATTTACGGTACAGCTGTCACGGCCGGCCGCTCCGGTGATCACACCGCGCTCCGGTTCGTATTCCTCCATGGAAAACACAAAAATAACGGTAGAAGTACCGTTTGGTTACACTGCGTACTACTCGTTTGACGTGCGTGCCACAAAAAACAGTACACGCTATACAGCCCCTGTCACCATGCCGGAGGGAGACCACATTTTTTACGCGGTTCTCGTTGATGACAAGGGAACGGAAGGTGATGTTGCGTCTGCAACATATGTATATAAAAAGCTGACCCCGACGCCGACCCCAACCCCAACGCCGACGCCGCGGCCGCAGAACCCGCAGTCAGTGATCACGCCGACGTCTGAGCCGACTCCAACGCCGACTCCAACACCAACCCAGACGCCGGCGGAAACTCCGACACCGACTCCTACGCCGACTTCAACCCCGACGCCGGAAGCAGAGGAAACGCCGGAGCCGACACCGACTTCAACACCGACGCCGTCTCCGACGGCGGAACCAACGGCAACCCCAACTGCCGCTCCGGCACAGGAACCTGAAGTGACGCCGGAGACAGCAGAAACACCATCACCGACAGAGGAAACAGAAAACGAAACTGAATGACTGTTGTGAAAAAGAAAGGAGCCTGTTTAAGTTATGTTTCCAATTTTGTATGCAGATAAGCTCGCGGCAAACATCTACCGCATGGTCGTAGAAGCACCGCGTGTCGCGAAACGCTGCGAGCCTGGCCAGTTTATTATCGTGCGGACAGATGAAGAAGGCGAGCGCGTGCCGCTGACCATCTGCGATTTTGACCGCGAAAAGGGAACTGTGACGATCGTATTCCAGCCTGTAGGCGCTTCCACACAGCAGATGACACAGCTGAAGGAAGGCGACGCGTTCCTCGATTTTGTCGGACCGCTCGGACGCCCGTCAGACCTTCTGGAAATGGATCCCGAGGAGCTGAAATCAAAGAAAATCATCTTCATCGCCGGCGGCGTCGGAACCGCGCCTGTTTATCCGCAGGTAAAATGGCTTCATGAGCACGGCATCACTGCCGACGCGATCATTGGCGCGAAAAACAAAGATCTTGTCATTCTGGAAGATGATTTCCGCAAAGTCTGCAATCTCTATATTACGACAGACGACGGTTCCTACGGGCGTGAGGGAATGGTCACAAAATGCCTGGAGGATCTGATTGAGAAAGAGGGCAAAGAGTACAATCACTGTGTCGCGATCGGCCCGATGATCATGATGAAATTTGTCTGTAAGCTGACCGAGAAGTACAATCTGCCGACGATTGTCTCCATGAACCCGATCATGGTAGACGGAACAGGTATGTGCGGAGCTTGTCGACTGACTATCGGCGGAAAGACAAAATTCGTATGTATCGACGGACCGGAGTTTGATGGAGCGTTGGTTGACTGGGATGAGATGTTCAAGCGCATGGGAACCTTCAAGCGTGAGGAGCTGG
>JAFVEX010000004.1 GCA_017475785.1 Eubacterium sp.
ACAGCGGTTTTCCCGCCGGGAAACTCCGGCCTGTTCTGAACGGGACCCACCCCTGTCACAGCTAATATTCCTCAGGCTTATTTTGAAGCAGGGTCGGATTATTCGCGCCAACCGTCGTATACTCCGAAAATGACCGCTGCTGTCTCAGAAAATCATAGTCGTCCTGGCTCTTCCGCCGGAAAACCGACGGGGTAATTCCGGTGTATCTGACAAATACCCGGTTAAATGTTCTGACATTCCCGAAGCCGCACGCGTATGCGATATCCAGAATGCGCTGGTCTGTGCTGTGCAGCAGCTCGGCGGCCTTTGATACGCGAAGCATGTTCAGATACTCCGTAAACCCGTTTCCGGTCAGCTGACGAAAAAAACGCGAAGTGTAGCTCGGCGAGTAACCGGCAAGAGACGCAATCGTCTCAAGTGTGATTGGCTCATCCAGATGCTCCTCCAGATACGACAGCACATGCTGAAACGCCCGGACCGCACTGGTTTGCCCAGCCTGCGCCTGCCCGGCCGGGCTGCGCGCCTCAAACCATCTGAGAAACCTGCACCAGAACGCGGTCAGAAATGACCGGACGCACTCTCTGTAAAAGGGTCCCTCACCATCCAGCTCACGGTCAATGTTAAACACCAGCTGCTGCCAGTCTTTTTTCAGGGAGCCGCGCCGCGTCTCCGTCAAATCAGAAAGAAATGGTCTTTCCAGAATATCCGGATCTGGTGACAGATACTGAAAACGGACGGGCTGCACGCTGGAATCACGGCTGATGCCGGCTTCATCGGCTTCAAACAAATCTGCCGGAATGTGCGGCGGCTGAAAGACAGGCTTCTGTGGCTGGAACTTCAGCAGCTTCGGCGAGAAAATCAGAAATTCAAGGACAAGATCCCCTGTGTACGCATTAAAATAATGAATATCCCCGCTGTCGCAAAAGATCAGGTCGCCCGGCTTCGCTTCGATTACAAACTGATTGACATGCATCACGCAGGAACCGGACCGGACAACGATCATTTCCAGTTCGTGATGCCAGTGGGCGATGATGCCGACATTCCGGGTATATCCGTGCCAGACCTGAAAACCAGACGGATATTCGCGGATTTCATGAAATGCTTTCACCAAAAAACCTCCGTTAAAAATCAGCCTGCGGTGCTTTTTACAGGTTCCAGTATAATCCGCCCAAATGAAAATGACAAGAATTGTCCATATCTAAACAGGATCCTGCGAGCAAATACGCCTGGCAGCGGCTAAACTGGTGGTATTACAGACGAAATCACTGCGAAAGGAGATTGCAATGGCAGCAAACAGGTATATAGGAGCGTATCCCGTAATTGGCATCAGACCGACGATCGACGGCAGACGAGGCGCGCTCGACGTCAGAGGTTCGCTGGAAGAACAGACGATGAATATGGCGAAGTCGGCGGCAGATCTTTTTGAGAAAAATCTCAGATATTCCAACGGCGAGCCGGTAAAGGTAATTATCGCTGATACGACCATCGGCCGTGTGGCAGAGGCCGCAGCCTGCGAAGAAAAATTCCGGAAGGAAGGCGTCGCGATTACCCTGACCGTGACGCCGTGCTGGTGCTACGGAGCTGAAACAATGGATATGAACCCGCTGACGATCAAGGGCGTCTGGGGCTTCAACGGCACCGAGCGTCCCGGAGCGGTCTATCTGGCTTCCGTGCTGGCGACACACGCGCAGAAGGGCCTGCCTGCGTTTGGAATCTACGGTCACGAGGTGTGCGAGGCCGATGACACGGAAATCCCGGAAGATGTGCAGGAAAAGCTGCTGCGGTTTGGGCGGGCAGCCGTCGCAGCCGCAACCATGCGCGATAAATCTTATCTGCAGATCGGTTCCGTAACGATGGGAATCGGCGGCTCCATCATCAGTCCCGAATTTATTGAAGAGTATCTCGGCATGCGTGTGGAATCGATCGACGAGGTTGAAATCATCCGCCGCATGACAGAGCATATCTACAACGAAGACGAATACCAGCAGGCTCTTGCCTGGACTAAAAAATACTGCAAAGAAGGACTGGACAAAAATCCAGACTTTATCCGCAAGAGCCCGGAGGAAAAAGAGGCTGACTGGGAATTTGTCGTCAAAATGATGGTAATTATCAAAGACCTGTTCAACGGAAATCCCAACCTTCCGAAGGGCTGCGAAGAGGAAGCCGTCGGACATAACGCAATCGCGGGCGGCTTTCAGGGGCAGCGCCAGTGGACAGATTTCTACCCGAACGGCGACTTCGCGGAAGCGCTGATGAACACATCATTCGACTGGGAGGGCGCACGGGAGCCGTATATCCTGGCAACCGAGAATGACGTGCTGAACGGAATCGGCATGCTGTTTATGAAGCTGCTGACGAACCGCGCGCAGATGTTCGCCGATGTCCGCACCTGCTGGAGCGGCGATTCTGTGAAGCGGGCGGCCGGCTATGAGCTGGAAGGAAAAGCCAAAGAAGCCGACGGGTTTATTCATCTGATCAATTCTGGCGCATGCTGTCTGGATGCCTGCGGCGAAGTAAAAGACGCAGACGGAAACGCTGTCATCAAAGAGTGGTATGACATGGACGAAGCGGATATCGAAACCGTCATGGCTCACACGACATGGTGCGCTGCCGACAACGGCTACTTCCGCGGCGGCGGCTATTCCTCCCGCTTCCTGACCCGGGCAGAAATGCCGGCAACCATGATCCGGCTGAACCTGGTCAAGGGACTGGGACCGGTTCTGCAGATCTGCGAAGGCTGGACCATCCAGCTCCCGGACGAAGTGGCAGACAAAATCTGGAAGCGCACCGACTACACCTGGCCGTGCACCTGGTTCGCGCCGCGCACCAGCGGAAAGGCAGACGCGTTCGGGTCTGCTTATGACGTCATGAACAACTGGGGCGCAAACCACGGGGCAATCAGCTACGGACACATTGGCGCGGATCTGATCACAATGGCCTCGATGCTCCGGATTCCGGTCTGCATGCACAACGTGCCGGAGAAGGATATTTTCCGTCCCGCTGCCTGGAATGCGTTTGGAATGGATAAAGAGGGACAGGATTTCCGCGCGTGCCAGACCTACGGACCGCTGTACAGGACGATGAGATAAACTTAAGGAGATTTTTATGGATAGGAAGGTTCTGGCAGTTGATCTGGGCGCTTCCGGCGGACGTGTCATGCTCGGGAGTCTCCTGGACGGCACGATTCATCTCAAGGAGCTGCACCGCTTCTCAAATGACCCTGTCACGGTGCGCGGAACAATGTACTGGGATATTTACCGGCTTCTGTTTGAGATCCGGCGAGGTATTGCGAAAGCAGCCGGAGAAGGGACGATCGAGAGCATCTCGGTAGACACATGGGGTGTTGACTATGGCCTGCTGGGAGCGGACGGGCAAATGATCGACATGCCGGTTCATTACAGGGACAGCCGCACCAATGGTGTTCCGGAAAAGGTGTACCAGATGATTTCTCCGGAGGAACTTTATCAGAGAACCGGGAATCAGCTGATGGCGATTAATACGGCTTTCCAGCTGTCCGCGCATAAGGAAAGGCGGCCGCAGTCGCTGGATCAGGCGGAGTGGCTGCTCATGATCCCGGCACTTTTCAGCTATTTTCTGGGAAGCGATCCGGTCTGTGATATTTCTGCCGCGTCTACAACGCAGCTTTTTGACCCGGACAGAAGATGTTGGGCAGTGGATGTGATTAAACAGCTTGGCTTTTCGGAAAAGATGTTTCCGGAGATCGTCGAGAGCGGAACCGTCATCGGAGCACTGGCAGATGACAGCACCGAACACAGTCCGCTGATTATCGCAGGCTGCGGCCATGATACACAGTGTGCCGAGGCAGCTGTTCCGGCAGAAGAAAATGAATTCCTGTTCATCAGCTGCGGGACGTGGTCCTTGATGGGCACAGAGCTGGAGCAGCCGCTGATCAGTGAGGAGTCCTTCCGGTTGGATCTGACAAATGAGGCAGCTTATGGCGGAAAAGCGTCTTTTCTTAAAAACATCACCGGATTGTGGCTGATCCAGGAGTCGCGCAGGCAGTGGATCCGGGAAGGAATGGAATACAGCTTCGGCGAACTCGAACAAATGGCAGGAGTTTGTGAATCTCAGCACTGTTACATAGACCCCGACGATCCCGTGTTTTTGCCCGAGGGCGATATTCCAGGCAGAATCAGGACGTATTGCAAAAAGACCGGGCAGGCCGTGCCGGAAAGCATCGGCCAGGTGGTGCGATGCATCGACGAAAGCCTCGCAAAAAGATACTTCCAGACGAAGGAGGAGATCGAGGCCTGCACCGGGAAGCGGTTTGACCGGATTTATCTTGTGGGCGGCGGCGCACAGAGCGCGCTGCTCTGCCAGCTGACCGCAGATATCTGCGGATGCGACGTGACAGCAGGTCCAGTAGAAGCCACCGCGCTGGGAAACACAGCGATCCAGCTGATCACGCTGGGGGCTTTCTCCTCTTTGCAGGATGCCCGGAGAGCAATCCGCGCGTCGCAGGATATCAAGGTCTACCATCCCAGAGGACTTTCCTGAGAGATGATCTGGGTGATCTGGGCAAAGCCTGCATGCGTATTTCTACGCAGTCAAAGGCTTTTGTATCGTAAAAAAACACTTTGAAGCAGTGAAATACACTTTGAAATAGTGTAATTCATTTTGAAACAGTGTAATTCATTCTGAGATAGTGAAAAACACACGGAGGAAACATTTTATGCTGAAAGGAATCCCCAAAATTCTCTCCCCGGAGCTGTTAAAAGTGCTGGCGGAAATGGGCCACAGCGACCGGATTGTTATCGCCGACGGGAATTTCCCGGCAGAATCAGTCGGCAAAAACGCAATCGTAATCCGCGCGGACGGGCACGGCGTGCCGGAGCTGCTCGACGCGATTCTGACACTGATGCCCCTGGATACGTACGTGGAGAAGCCCGTCAACCTGATGCAGGTGACGCCGGGAGATCCGGCGGAAACGCCGATCTGGGACACGTACCGCGAGATCGTGCAAAAGCATGACACGCGCGGCAGCGAGGCAATCGGAGAAATCGAGCGCTTCCGGTTCTACGAAGAGGCGCGCGGAGCCTATGCCATTGTAGCATCGGGCGAGACTGCAGTTTACGCAAACGTCATGCTGCAGAAGGGTGTCGTGTAATCTCGCGGTATTACAGCCCGCCCTGCTGTACCTGGTATAGCGTTTCTTAAATAACTGGTCTAGCGCTCCTTCCTGAGATCCCGCACGACTTTTATAATAAAGAGTATGATCACAGCAAGCCCCGCGCCCAGGATCAGCAGCCACTTCCGGTATGCCGGATATGCCTGCAGGAGCGCCGGTTCCTTCTCCTTCTCGCTGAAATCGTAATCCACGCGAGATCCGCGGACAAGAAGACGGTGATCATTGATGCCAAACGGCGTGCACGTCACAAGCGTCACGTAGTCCTGCCCCTTCTCAATCGCAAGATCCTCTGTCTGCTCCGGCAGAACCACTTCAATCTGGTCGACCTGGTAGGCAAAATGCTGGTTCAGGACATGGATAAAAAACAGATCTCCGTTCTTCATCTCATCCAGATTTGTAAACAGCTTGCGCGTCGCCATGCCGGTGTGGCCGGAAATCACTGCGTGTGTTCCGGTTCCGCCGACAGGAAGGGATGTGTTTTCCACAAGCCCCAGTCCCTTGTCGAGCACCTCGTTGGACGTGCCATAATAGACAGGCTGGTACAAATTGATCTCCGGAATTTCAAGATAACCGATCATGGCACCGTTCTGCACCAGGTCAAACGACTCAAAATCCGTGCCTGTGAAATTGCGAATGTTTGTGCTGGAAAACGGATCTGCCGGAAAGCTCATCGGCAGTGCCTCATTATACGCGTGCGCAAGCGCCAGCTCCTCGTCCAGCGCAGCCTGATCCAGGCTGTTTGCCGCCTCCGTGTACTCGGAAATCTCCCTGTAGGCAAACAGATTGTTGACAAAGGTTGCGATCGTCGGGTAGTTAAACAGAATGACTCCCCCGCTGATAATCAGAATTGCTATAAAACTTCTGACGAATTTCTGCATGTTAATCAACCCACAAAGCTGCCATGCAAACCGCAGAATCCGGCGAGTGGAGTTCCGTGAATTTCCGCAGTAAACACATGACAGCTCATGCCCATACAAGCATTGTATGGCTAATTATATAAGCGGGCGGCGGCGATAAAGACACGCCGCCCGTCAGTAAAGTTTCCGATATCAGAATGTGTCTGTGAAGAGAATGTTTTAAATCGGAAACTTACCTGCTGACTTTTTTGCGCGCGCCAAGGATGTAGTAAAGAGCGCCCGCGATTACAAGAACGACACCACCGATCATGCAGTACAGAGCTGTGTTGCGGCCGGTCTCCGGAAGGGAAATGCCCTTCGCGTTCTCGACGTAGACGTTGATGTTGATGGTGTTGCCGTCACTCTCGACAGAACCGGTCTTCTTACCCAGATCGTCAATCACATCACAGCCCGCATTACCTGCGCCGCCAACTGTCATCTTTGCCACACCAGTGTTGTTACCATCCTGATCCTTCTTATCATCAATTGTCACTGTAACCGATGACTCCAGCTTAGTATATTTGTCAGGAGCCTGCGTCTCTGTCAGTGTATATGTTCCTTCATCAAGCCCTTTGACAGTTGCCAAATCCGTCCCGTTTTTAATCTCTTTGCCCCCGGCAGATACAATCTCTGTTGTTGTTCCATTCTCATCAACCGTATAGGTCTTTGTCTCATCGTCATAAGAGAACTTCACAACATTGCCATCTTTATCCTTTAACTCAAATTTCGCATCTGCGAGCCCTTCGCTCGGAGCCACCTTGTCTACCTTATGGAGATTGAAGCCGTATGTATAGGTAATTGTCTCATCCTGAAGTGTCTTGTGTCCGTTATCTTCATTTGTGTTGTGTGTGTACTCAAGCGTTACATCGTTCGGATTTCCGTCAGTGCTGTCAACATTCGCATTTTCATTCAGCTTTGCGCTGTATGTTGCAACAACCGGTTCGCCCTGATTTTCGAAAATTGCATCCTTCGTGAACGTAATCGTCAGTACCTGACCATTTACTTCTGCTGTGTAATCAGTTTCTGCAGTAAATCCCTCAATCTTCAGATCATTATTATAAGTGAGACCTGTGGAGAAAGTATCTGTCAGTACGAAGTACAGACTGGTTTTATCTACATTCGCTTCATACGCAGGAATGCTTGTTGTGATTTTATAGTTTATGGTATCTCCAATATTTACATTATTAGACTTCTTTTCTTGAGTATCTTCAACAATGACTTTATCTAGTTTTGTTGTACTGTCCTTAAGGGTAATCTCCTTGTCTTCTGTAAGATTGACAAGAATTGGCTTTGTGGCGATCGCGACAATACCATTGTCATCAGGTGTCACTTCTCCTGATTTCGTTTCAGCGAGCACATAATATCCCTGAGGAAGATTCTGTGCGCTTGTTCCCGTAATTTTTGTTGTTGCAGAAATGTTATTGGCAATTGCATATTTTTCAAGCGCTGCTGCAAGTTTGGCAGCCTCTGTTGTATTGGTATTTAACCATTCCCCATCACTGTCCACTATTGTTTCATTAGCATTTTTAATTTCATTATCTCCTGTCAAAGAATACGGATTTCCGTTAAAAAAGCCTTTAAAACTATCTGTTACACTATATTCATATGTAGTCTTTCCATCCTTATCCTGACCAGCTGCCTTAGCAGTCATTATCTGATAAACTGAATATTCGCTTGTTTCTTTTCCATTCTTTATATTAATACTGTTTGTCTGTATCTCCGCTTCCGCAAATACGCTTGCGCCTATGCTCAGAACCATGATCACGGACAGTACCACTGCCATGATAATTCTTTTTCCTAAACTACGTTTCATTTTGTTTTCGTACCTCCTGTTGGATAATTATGTCTCGTACTTTGTGTTTTGTTCCGCAGAACTGTTTCCTCATACTTTTCGTCCTGCCCTGCAGAACTGCTTCTCTCATACTTTTCGTTCTGCTCTGCAGAACTGTCTCCTCATACTTTTGCCGGCTTTCTGTCCGAGACGTTTTTCTCGTCCGTGTCCCGGGCGGCTTTGCCAGTCTTTCTCCGGCCTGTGTGATCTGAGATCGTCCAGGTCTTTCTTTTCTTTCCTGCACAGCCACTATCCGCTGTCATTCCATCGCTTCATCTGGGAGTACCACCTCCCATCCTGCCGCCGGCCGGTTTTGCCACTCTGACTGCTCTTGCCGTTTTCTGGCGTCTCCCTCTCAGGAGGATGTACAGGCCGGCCAGGCTGATGACCGGTCCGAGGATGTAGCAAAGCAGCTGGCTGTTTCTGCCGGCTTCCGGCATCTCGATGTATGGATAGTTTCGCACTACCAACACCTGATCCAGAGTCGTGTACACAACCTCTTCTGTGCTGTTTATGTTCTCGTCCATATGCACATAGTTGGTTGGTTCGCCGACCAGCGTAATGATGCCTTCCCTGCTGACCGTGACTGTGACTGGCTCCGGAAGCTTCATGTAGTCCGCCGGGGCCTGTTTTTCCTCGATCACGTAGGTGCCTGGCATCAGATTACCAAAGTCAATGTACCCGTCGTCCCCGGGGATCCAGTAACCGTTTTCACCTTCTCCCGGATACGGGGCGGACTCTGCCGCGCCCTTGGGGGTATATGTCACTGAGAACGCGACCTGCCGGTAAAGCTCCGGCGTCAGATTGCAGTCCTGCCCGTTGACCTTGTGCAGCTTGAGATTGGGGCAGATCTGTTCTTCATTGATGAAAACCGGCTTTCCGTCTTCTGTGGCATTTTGCTGAGATGGATCCAGAGGATTGCCGCTCTCGTCCTGATACGTGACAGAAGCACTCAGCACATTTCCGTTCTGTGTGACGGTAACGACCGCATAATATACAGCGGTGTCGTAGGTGATCAGTCCGCTCTTATCTTCTTCTCCCCTGTAAAGCCCGGCCGTCTCTGTGATTCTGTACTTCCAGGTTCCTTCTTCTGTAAAGGTGATGCTGCCAAAGGAGACACTTCCGTTTCCGGCGTTAACTGCGGTTTTTCTGTGCGATTCCTCATCGCTCCCCTCCGGCATCGGCGGATTTATCGTCACCGTCTCATACGACTGTTCATATTGGCCAGGATGCCAGACTTTTTTATAAACGGGCGGATGCCAGATCCACTGTGTGTAGCCGGGATACCAGAAATTCCACCAGAACCCGGGATATGTAACCGACTCCCAGTATCCTTCTCTTTCCAGCACCTGCTCATAATATCCGTCTACCCAGGTCTGGCTGATGTCCGTCTTTTCATTCGGGACACCTTCCAGTACAAACGTAAACTCTCCTCCTGTCAGCGTACCGTTTTTCAGCAGTTTTTCGGCGCCCAGACCGACTGTCACCTCGAGGGGTTTTTTCCGATCCACCATCGAGATAACCAGTTCACCATCCGTCACCACTGTGCCGGTTTCTTCACCGGCTCTGTGGACTGTCATTGTGCCATCTTCGCTGACTTCAAACAGGATGTCTTCTGCCTGCTCGTATCCGGCCGGAACATTCAGTTCTTTCACCGTGTAGATAATATTGGGCTCTACACGAAGTATCCAGTCGTTTCCGTCTGTCGTAAAGGATCCTGCCGTGCCGTCAGCTGTCGTGACGGTCAGGTCTGCTCCGACGACCGCCGCGCCGTCTTCATCCACTTTCCTGATTTTGACGGAATACTCCTTAGGCTTGGACTTATCCGTCATCGTAACGGAGGCGGAAGGCTGCTGCTCATTGTCAATTATCACATTTCCTTTGCTGTCGACGGTAAATGTGACGGGCGCGGCCAGTTCATAGCCATCCGGAGCTGCTTCTTCCGACAGGGTATACACTCCCTCCGGAAGAACAAATGATACGGGACTGCCGGTTGATATAAACGATCCAATCTGATTTCCTGAAGTATCCTTTACGATGTCTCCCTTGCTGTCTCTCAGGGTCAGTCTGGCGCCGGCAATCCCACAGCCGTTTTCATCCACCTTGTTGATATATACATGAAATGTACTGATTTCCGGCAGGTCGCCGTGATAGTTTCTGAGGTGACCCTCTCCGTATGTAGCAAAGTTGTTGCAGACCACCATTCCGTTAAAATTTCCGGATTTAATTGTGACATCTGCGTTCGGTGCGAGAATATGCCCGAACGATGGCGTCATATCCGAGGGCACTATAACAGAAGTCGCATTCGGAAAGTTGAAGATGATCGGCATGTCTTCATTGTCTTCATTTGTCGACAGGGACTGGCCATTATAGGTGAGTACCTGCGGAACGTAAACCGTACCACTGTCCGGGATATTGATGACCGTGAAGTTGTTGTTTGCGCCGCTGACCTTTATTTTTACTTTTGCGCTGCCGATCCCGCTGAACGTGACATTGGAGCCCGCGCTGACCGTAAGCTCCTGCCAGTCGTTAAAATTCGTCAGCGTCTGCGTGCTTCCGCCCAGCATTGTGGTCGAGAGTGAAGTCATAAAGGACTTCAGCTTCTCCCAGTCGATATAATCATCATTGTAAACAACTGTCCCGCCGTGGTTATATCCCTCATCACTGCCAACGCCGTTCACTTTTTTCCCGTTTTCAGTAATGGTGTTGGATGAACCCACATACAGCACCTGCACCGGATTTTGTTTCTGACGGTTATTAAAGCCCTGTCTTCCATATACATATCCGGCAATATAGGATGGCTTAACAGAGAACGCGCTGTCAGCGATTCCGTTTGACCCCGGTCCTTCGATCAGATCCCCCTGCACCAGAAGGCTGCCCATGGTGTGGAGTTCTATGTCAGCGTTTCCAAAGCACACTGCCTGATAGCCGCTCTGTATAAAATACCGGATGTTGTAATTCTCATCTTCCAGTGTCACCGTCGAAGCTGCGGCTGCTGGCGCCAGCAGCATTCTGCTGTTCGCAGCCAGAATCCCGACCGCGGGGAGAGGATCTTCCTGCTCTGTAACTTCCTCTCCTTCCACGGACTCTGTAGCTTCAGGACTCTGGCCGTCTGCCGCATCGATCGGTTCTGCTCCTGCTGTATCGTAAGGCTGGCTTTCCGGGTTCTCTGCAGATTGCTCATAAGCATCGGACGCGTCGCTGCTCTGTTGACGCGCCTCCTCACTGCTCAAATCTGCTTCCGGTTCCACCTCTGCGGGATCTTCCAGGCTTCTGTCCAGTTCGCTGCCGTACAGATCCGGCGCCTGCCGGTTCTCTGCAGAGTCCTCATACTCTGTCTCTGCTCCTGTACCTGCAGCGTATTCTGCCTGTCCGGTTCCTTCGGAGGCCTCATACTCCTCCTGATCACCAGATGGATCCGATCCCGGCTCCGGCGTCTGCCAGATTTCCGATTCCGCTGTAATTTCCAGCTCTGACTCTGTATCTGGTTCAGCTGCCAGGTTTCTTTCAGTACCTGTTCCCAAACCACTTGCCAGAACACTCTCTGTGCTTGTTTCCGATTCAATTGCCAAGGTTCTGTCTGCGCCAATCTGCCTGATTGCTCTGGCATATGGCTGCCCGCCTCTGCTATTCTCTGCCGGAGTCACTCCGGCCTGTTCATCTGGAGGCACGTTCCATGCGGAGATGCTCTCTTCTCCCGGCGTGCCTGTCTCGCCTGCGTAGACGGTAACTGATGAAACCGTCCGCAGACCTCCGGCTGCGATCAGAAGCAAAATGACGAGAATAGCAGTCCATCGTCTCCAATGTCCTTTGTACATCTCTTGTTCCTTAATCGCTTTTTCAATATTCGTGCCCTGTTCCGGGCGTTTTACCTCATTTCATTTTTAGCATTTTTTTCAGGCACATGCTATTTGATCCGCCGAATGGAACAGTTCGTCGCCCGAATGGACAGCACATATTTTACTTATTAATGTTATTAGATATTTTCTGTAAATTACTGATTTTTGCGCAAAAAACAGGATTGCCGTCTCTTTTCGGCAATCCTGTATACAAATTTTGTACAATATAATAGTGTGCTGGGGCGCGCCCGGACTTTCCCCGGCCAGGCTTCTGCCCTGCCAGACTTTTTCTTATCAGTCTTCTATCCCGCTCAGCTTCTCCTCGAAAAACCGCCCCTCTTCCAGGCTCTCGTCGAGCTTGCGCTGCTTCGAGCACTGTTCAATCAATTCCTCCAGATTATCTGTGTCTGCTTCCTCACAGTAGACGAGACCGGCGGAAATGCTGACCATGTGGCCGGATCCCTCTCCCAGCGCCCGCATCTCCTCCCGCAGACTGCTGATGAAGCCTTCCGCGTCGCATGGCTCCTGTATGAAAGCGGCGAAAACATCCTCGTGCACGCGGTAGATTACACCGCGCTCTTCTGCCAGAAACGCCCGCATTTTTCCGGCTATATGAATCAGCAGGTCTGTCTCGTATTTGATCGTATATTTGTACCGGATATAACTGATGTTGTTGAGGCCGATGATCATGATGGCAAACAGTTCGGATGCTTTGAATCCGGCCTTCTCCTGCTCAAAAAGATCCCGGTTGTAGACGCCTGTTACGACGTCGCGGTACTGCATGCGCGTCTGCAGCTTCTCCCGCTCTGTCTGCAGCACATTCTGGTAGTGTCCGTGCAGTCTCCGGCTGTTCCGGATCAGCAGCATTACGGTAATGGCCGCAAGCGCCGCAAGCGCGCAGACGATCATCAGGATACGGATCGCCGGAACCTCCCAGAAATGGTGGACTTTCGTCAGGGAAATTTCCATTCTGTCGAGCTCAGCTCCCGTAACAGGATCGACCGCAGATACTACATACTGGTAATCTCCGCCCGGAAGGTTGGTATACTCCGCCTTTTCCAGATCCAGCGCGCGCACGAAACGCATCTCCTCGTCCTGACCGACCAGCTGATGACCGATCCGGACAGCCTGCGCATTGAACAGAACCGGCCGGATGTCCAGCGTCAGCCGACTGATATTCGCCCCGATCGTATAGACGCCTTCCTCTGCCTGCAGAGGCTCGTCATCCGCGCTGATCTGGGCAGCGTACAGCTTCACGTCCTTCTGAATATGTTCATAATCCATGTGAAAGGCAGCCAGTCCGCCCGATCCGCAGATGATCAGCTCGTCGCCGCTGAACACATTCCAGGAATTTGCGGTGATATCGATCGGCAGCCCCTCATGCTGCGTGTAATGGCGCGCGGCGAGATCATTTCCCTCCAGCAGATCCGCCTCATCCAGCACAAATACGCCGTTGCCGGCCAGAATACATACCTTGCCATTCTCCCGCACCAGCAGATCCAGGCTGTTGGCGACAGTCAGACCGCTGATCGCGCGCAGGTCATCGTTTACCGGATCGTAATAGCAGATACCGGCGCCCGTGACGATCCAGATGCCGGCGACATCTTTTCCGCTGGTCAGACGCATGACAACGTCTGTCAGAAGCCCGTCTTTTTTCGTCAGCACCCGCTGCACCGTCTCGTCACGGATGATGTATATTCCGTAGCCATCTGTACCGGCGTAAACGGTGCCGTCCTGATCCTCCAGAATGGTCATAACGCGCGTCTGGCACAGCCGGTCATCCTCCGCGAAGCGCGAAAGCGTCCCCGCCTGATCGATCTGGTACATTCCCGCGTCTGTCCCGGCAAGTATCCTTCCGTCGGAAATCTCATATGTACACCTGATTTTGTCGGTTTCCAGCGCAGAATTATTTGACTGATACCAAGTAATCTCTCCGTCCGGATGCCGGCAGGCAATCCCGTCCCGGTAGGTCGATACCCAGATATTCCCGGCAGAATCATCTGTGATGTGGCGGATGCGCATGCCCGCGCAGGCTTCAGTCAGCGCATCCTCCTGCTCTTTTTTCCCTTTAAAATACTTCAGTCCTCCGTCACAGCCGAGGTAATAACCCCCTTCATAAGGATATACCGCATTGACCGTCACCTCCGGAATTCCAAGATAGCTGCCCAGATCGGAAAACCGGTTTTCATACAGCTTCATTACGCCCTGTCTGGAGGACGCAAACCAGTATCCGCCCTGGTAGTCGATGCAGACATCCTCCACGGAATCGTTCATCGGCAGGTTCATTTTGCGTACCTTGTCGACCTGCATCAGTCCGATTCCCGCATCGCTGCAGACCCACCACTCATGCGAATTCACCGGATAGAACGCATTAAACGAGGACAGATCTTCACATTCGATCGTCTTGAGGTACTCACCTTCCCAGCTGTACTTCAAGATCGCGTTTCCGCCGGTGCCGAGATAGCACACGTCCTGTTCGTAGCTGCTGCCGGCGCAGCGCACCTCTCCGGAGAAGCCGCTTGGAGAGAGGTCATACTGCTCCGCTGCCATATCGCGGATCAGATACACGTCTCCTCCGCTGGTAACGGCGACGATATGTCCTTCGTTGACGACCGCGAGATCGCGCACCTCGATGCCCTCCAGGCCGGCGACCGGCGTGACATACCCGGTTTTCCCCTCCTCGGTCTCTCCTGTCTCCTCGACGCGGTATACACCCTCCGTCGTCGCTGCGTAGATGATGTCCGCGCCATCCTCGACCATCGCGTGGACGGAGTTGACCGTGCCGTTCTCCGGATCAATTCTGACAAACACGCCGTCTTCCTCAACAAAAATGCCGTCTCCGTTTGTCCCGGCCCAGATTCTTCCGTCCTGATCCTGTGTGATTGCCGTGACGCCCACGATCGGATCCGCCAGCGGCACTTCCTCAAACTCATAGCCGTCATAGCGGTACATACCTGTATAGCTGCCCACCCAGAGGAGACCGTCCCGGTCCGCGTACATGCTGATCGCCGTGCTGCCGTTCAGGCCGTCCCCGGAGTCGTACATGACCTTCGTGTAGTCCCGCTCAATCTGGTCGGGCGTCAGCTCAAGCTCAGGAGCAGCGGCATCTGCCGCTTTTTTCTCCGCCTGCGCGGCTCTGTCGGCACCTTTTATATGGATCAGCCGGCCTGCCGTGATGACCTGTCCGGCCAGTATGACCAGGATGACCGCGGCCATTGCTCTGTGTATGATTTTTTGCCTGTCTGCTGTATGCTTCATGTCGTCACTCCACCACGGGCGTGCTGTCCTCACCCTGATCCTGCTGCTCCATATTGACAAATAAGAATGTCATCTGGAAGCTGTTCTCTGTCTCCTTGACATCCAGGTAGCCATTGTACTTTCCCGCGATCCGCCGCATGCTCGGAAGGCCGAGGCCGTGCAGCAGGCGGTTCTCCTTGGTCGACCGGAGATCCCCGATCACCCGGTCCGGGCTCGCCGAATTCCGGAACAGGATCAGTACATCATTCAGGTGCGCCCCCGCCTTGATCTCGATATATTTCTCTCCCTGCGTAACCTTTTCACACGCCTCGAACGCATTGTTCACCGCGTTCAGAAACAGCGTATTGAGGTCGGCGCTGTCCATAAAGTTCAGGCTGTTCTCGGAGATGGTAAAATCAAACCGGATTCCTTTCTTCTCTGCCTTTTTTCTGCTGTTGAAGAGAAGAATGTTCAGTTCTCTCTGCCCTGTGTGCGCAAACTGATCCATTTCTGCCAGCTCCGCTTCTGTCGTCTTCACCTGCTCCTGTACGGAGGACGGCAGCGACTCCATATGCTCCTGCAGCATCATAAGCTGGTTTTTCAGGTCATGGTGAAGGCGCCGGACCTTCCTGTGCTCTTCCTCCATATGGAGATAGTATTCATACTGGTTCAGCTGTACCTGATTCATCTGCTGCAGCCTCGCTCTCCGCCCCGCGATGACAGCCATCGCAACCAGAATCGCGTTTGCGAGATAATACGAGAGTGTCAGCAGCAGCACGTATACGTTGTCATTATGCTGCAAATCCGTGTCGCGGATAATGACGGCGAGCAGAGCGATAGACGGAAGCTGCAGAACCATCAGAACCGCGAATACCAGCCGGGAAGATTCCGAGGTCTCCGTCCGGATGAACTCAAAGCCCAGCATAAGGAGCTGAATCATTCCCAGAAAGACGATCCAGTACAGCGGCAGAAGCGCAGACGAATCTTTTTCCCCTGAGAGGAGAAACGCCGTAATCCCAAGTCCGAACCAAGTGATGCAGGTTTCCAGCGACATCATCACCACGATCCAGATCAGCGCGCGGATAATTACATCTGCCTTGATCTGTGTTTGCCGGATTTTCTTCTGGATAAGATACATGACCAAAAGAAACACGGCGATCATCGTGACTGGAATGTGCAGATACATCCAGGGAATCACTGCAAACAAGAGGACACAGCAAAAAACGATCCAGCGCAGCTTCTGCTCCAGGCTGTACCGCGCGGCAGAAAAATTCGGATGCAGGGAAAACAGCACAAATCCGATCAGATTTAAAGTCCAGGTGACCGCGCTCAGCAGCAGATTTGTCATAACACTTCACTCCAATAAGTAATATACTCTTCTCTGAACTTTCCGTACCGGTATTTGCTCAGAGGAATCTGGTCGCCGTTGTCCATAGTGATATCCTTGCTGGTATAGCGCGGATGCGGCGCATATTGATCAGATAGCTCCGGTGCACACGGAAAAACCCCTGCCCGGACAGCTTGTCCTCCAGTTCTCCGATGCTGCCGCTCCAGCGGTAGGTCTGCCCGGACGTATAGATCCAGATTTTCCCGCTGATCACTTCAATATAAATAATGCTCCCGTAATCAAGCGCGTAGGTCTCCCGCTCAAACTGGAACACCAGCTTTTCTTTTTTGCTGAACAGCTTCTGGACAATCGCGTCCATCGTGTCGTTGAACTCCTGGTCCTGCAGCGGCTTCAGGAGATAGCGAAAGGCGTTCACCTTGAAGCTTTCAAACACATACTGGTTATATCCGGACAGAAAGACGATCATCACCTGCTCATTTTTTTCACGGAGCAGCCGGGCGGCTTTCATGCCGTCTTCACCGGGCATCTCCACATCCAGGAACAGCAGGTTGGTCTCCGGCGGGAGGTTCTCGCGCATCTCTTTTCCGTCAGAAAAGACAGAAATCCCGCAGTCAAGATTGTGCGCGATGGAATACGCGACAATCTTGTTCCGCAGGATTTCCTGAATGGTTTTGTCATCATCGCAGATCGCGATGTTTAAAATGTCTGCCACTGTCTTATCTCCGTGGGTCTCTGCTTATGCTGTGTGCAGTGCATTAATGCAGGAAGCTGTAATTAAGGTGTGCTTTCTTTTGACAGGCGAATCAACAGCCCCGCTGCAAGCAGTGGGGCTTGAATCAGCTGATCATCCTCAGTCAGCGTGATACTTCCCGAGGATGGTTTCGTCCACATAGATGCCCTTCAGCTCGCCCAGGCGAAGATAATGCGGCTGCTGTCCATGCGCAGCCAGGCAGTCTGCGTCGCGCCATTTTTCCACCAGAAGCAGTTCGTCCTCGCTGTCAACCGGCAGGAAATAGGCATACTCCAGATTGCCTTCTTCCGCGCGGCAGGCCAGATCGATCTTCTCCGCGGCAATTGCTTCCAGGAAAGTCTGGCGCATGCCAGGTTTGCACTTATATGTCACATTCAAAACTTCCATATTCTGCTCCTTTTCCGATCCGTTTAATTAAAAACCGATGTACTGGCATCTGTACTGAACGCGGCGTGTAACCGGTTTACTTCTGGCAGTGGGTCGATTGTTACCAGTTGAACAGATTTCCCCAGCTGAACTCAGTGCCGCCGTCATCGGAATCTGTTCCGCCGGAATCACTCCCGTCTGAATCATTCTCATCGGAATACATACCATCCGAATTGTTCTCATTATCCCACGAATTCTGATCCGTGTCACGCAAATTCTGAGAATTATCCCAATTTTGTGTGGTTTGATCCGTGTCCTGATATGTCTGGGCATCTTCGGACTGCTGCGATTCTGTGTCTTCGCTGCTCCGGCCGAGCTGGTTCCACCAGCGGTCAGGCGAAGTCCACCAGCTGCCTCCGTCACTGCCGTTGTCGGAACCGCTGTTATCGCCATTCTCGCCGCCGGTTCCGCTGCTGTTCCCGTCGTCATAGCCGCCGGTTCCGTCTGTGTTCCCGTCATTGTAGCCGCCGGTTCCGTTTGTGTTCCCGTCATTGTAGCCGCCGGTTCCGTCGTCCCAGGAGTTTCCGCTGCCGGAATCGCCGTCGCGGTCACTTCTGCCGCCAAACCAGCCGGACCAGAAGTGCTTATGCGTCTCACAGGAACTGTTTTCCAGCCAGGACGGCGCGACCGCGTCGCTGTCGGCTGTTCCCTCGGTTCCGTTTTTCAGATATACCCGCTGCTCCGTAGACGAGCAGTAGCGCGTCGCCTTCTGCCCGGAGGATGTGCAGACAGTGATGACTTCATGACAGCTGCACTGCGCGACGGGCTCCGTGCCGGAGACAAATACTTCATCCCGGGTCATATCGCCCTGTACGGTAGAATCGCACACACCCTCGACTGCCAGCAGGCCGCTCTTCGTGCAGATTTTGCAGACCGTCAGATCTGTCCCGGAGGAAAAATCACTGTTTTCCAGCGATTCGTGCGCCTCCGACATCACGGTTCTCCAGATATCCTGCACATATGCGCTGCTCTCCTGCGCCCCGTTGTCGTCATAGCCGCCCCACACGCCGCAGGTGTAGTAGGGAGAATAGCCGACAAACCAGTAATCTCTGCCATCTGTCGTCGTCCCGCTCTTGCCGGCGAGGGACATATTGTCAAAATACGCGTACTGTCCGGTTCCGTTGCGCAAAACGCCCGTCATCGCCTCTGTCAGAAGCGCCGCGGTTCCGGGGGAGACAGCCTGATGCGTCTCCTGTACGCGCTCCAGAACGACATTGCCGTCGCGGTCCGTCACCTTCGTGTAATAAACCGGTTCCCGGTAGACGCCGCCGCGGGCAATTGTTCCGTACGCCGCCGTCAGCTCCAGGTTTGTCAGACCGCCGGATGTGCCGCCCAGCGCCAGCGCCTCGACCTTGTCCGCGTCGGTCAGGGTCGAAATTCCAAATGCCTGCAGCTGATCCCAGACCTCGTCCATTCCCTCCTGCTGGAAGCACTTGAGGGCGACGATGTTATTGGACTCTTCGATCGCGGTGCGGATCGTCGTCATGCCGCCAAACGTCCCGCTCGCGTTGTTGACCGTCGTTCCGTTGGAATATGTGTACGGCGCGTCATCTACAACGGTTCCCAGCGTCACATCCTTGTTTTCCAGCGCAGCCGCGTACTCGCCGATCACCTTGATCGTCGAGCCAGGCTGGCGCGCGGAAGTCGTCGCGCGGTTCATCAGCAGGCTGGCCGTCTTTTCGCCGCGCCCGCCGATCATGGCTCTCACCTCTCCGGTGACGGAATCCACCACCACCATCGAGATCTCTGCGTCTGACCCGTCAAAGAGGGCGTCGTTTGCCGCCGCCTCGTCACAGATCTGCTGCATCGCGCTGTTTTCCGTTGAATAAATGGTCAGTCCGCCCTTGTACAGACGGTTCCAGGCGTCCTCCTCTGAGCAGCCCGTCTGCTCCTGCAAATCCGCGATCAGCTGTGTCACCAGCGCGTCCTCAAACCACGTCATGATCTCCTGGGAGGCGCCATTCGCTTTCGTCTCCGCGATGCGGGTGTAGACGTCATCGTCCAGAGCCTCCTGATACGCGTCCTCCGTGATATAGCCCTGCTTCAGCATATAAGAGAGCACAATCTCCCTGCGCTCTGCGTTTGCCTCCGGCTCCTCACGCGGATTGTAGCGGGTGGGATTCTTCGTGATCGCCGCCAGCACCGCGCACTCAGACAGGTTCAGGTCTGAAATATCCTTGTCAAAATAGTATCTGGCAGCCGTCTCGACGCCCCAGTTTCCGCCGCCGAGGTTGATCGTGTTCAGATAGTTTTCCAGAATCCATTCCTTCGTGGCTCCGTTTTCCAGCTTGAGCGCCAGATACTGCTCCTGAATTTTGCGCTCCAGCCTGCTTTGGAAGGTGTCCTCCTCCGTCCAGTCTGTAAAAACATTGTTCTTCAGAAGCTGCTGAGTGATCGTACTCGCGCCTTCTGTAAATCCGCCGTTTTTGACGCCCTTGAAGGCAGCGCGGATGATTCCGCGGACATCTATCCCGTGGTGCTTGTAGAAGCGCTCATCCTCAATCGCGACAAACGCGTGCTGCAGATTTTCCGGTATCTCATCCAGCCGGACGTACACACGATTAGAAGACTCCCCGCTCAAATTCAGGACGACCTCTCCCTTGTCGTCAAGCACACTGGAGCGGTACCCCTTCGGGACCGCGTCCCAGACCTCCATGTCCGGCGCCCCGGCAATCACGACCGCCGAAAAAATAATTGCCGCCGCGAACAGGGCAAGAATGAGCAGCCCGATAATCATCAGCGCTGTCCGCCCGGCATGTCTTTTCTGTTTCAACTGCATCATTCCACCTCCCTGTACAGTTTTTCATTCAGACACACGATTACAATTTCTTTATACCTGTTCTTTGTGTTCAAATCGTGTTTTTCTGATTGCGAAATGATTGCAGAATGGTTTCCTGGTTCTTTTATTTGATAAAATATTCCCTGCGCCAGAGCGATGTCCGGTCAGACAACGGGGCCGCTCCTTCACGGAGCAGCCCCTCATGATTCATACACTTCTGGTACGGATATGAAAACACAATTACCTGAAATATCCGTTCTTCACATAGCCCTTCACGCCCGCGTAGGTAACAGCCAGCCAGTTGTTCGCTTCCTTGCCGGTAACGGTGACCGTCTTGCCTGCCGGAATTGTTGTGATGATGTTGGAGCTGCTCGCCGACGATGCGGTTCTGCGCAGGTTCAGCGCCGTCCTCGTCACCTTCGTGTATGGCTTGACAGAACCGAGTCCCATCCGGGACTTGTCATCTGTAAAATGGCCGCCCTTGATGTAGCCGGTTTTCTTTTTGTACTTAATCTTGTACCAGTTATCTGCTTCCTTTGCCTTAATCGTAACCGTCGCGCCCTTCGGAATAATCAGAATGACATTTGTATCCGAAGATTTGTCCTTTGAGCTGCGCATCTTCAGCGCCTCAGCCATAACCTTCTTCGTGGTTTTTGTCGTTTTCTTCTTGGTGGTTGTAGGCGTCGCGGTAAGGCTCTTCTTGGTCATGCGGGAGGTGTCGTCCGTGAAATGGCCGCCCCGGATGTAGCCGGTCTTGCCGTTTGCGGAGACGCGGTACCAGCTGTCCGCCTCAACGGAAAGCACTGTCACCTTCTGGCCTTTTTTGACCACGCCGATGATGTTGGCGCTGCTTGCGGTGCTCTTCGTCTTGCGGAGATTCAGATCCTCCGCCATTGTCTTCGTCGCGTTTGCCTTCAGGTATCTGCTGTTGACATAGCCCGTCGTTCCATTGTAGCTCACCCGGTACCAGGAACTCGGCTTCGAGAGGATCTGCACCTGCTTGCCCGCCGGGATCACTTTAATAATCTTGTAGTTCACACCCTGACCAGCCCGCATATTCAGGTCTGCCGTTGTCGCGCGGTATTCTGCCGCCTGTACTGTCTCTGCCTGGATCCCCGGGATCCCGATCCCGGCCGGCGATACGATTCCGACTGCCAATGCTGCAATAAGGCAGAACAGAATCAACGCTTTTCTTTTTGTTCGTCTCATCATACTGACCTCCTTTTTTCTGACGAAATTAAGACCTCTCTCAAAATGGTCTGATTACATTATGCCTCAAACCGTCATTTTCGTCAATCAAATCAGCTGATCCGGTTTCTTTTTTGTTGGGTTGAACAGTTTTACCCGCAAAAGTTTGTACGATTTTATCCATGTATCTTTTTCTTTTTACATGTGAAAAGACTGCCGTTCTGAAATTATTCAGACACGACAGTCTCTGTTTGTGAAATACTATGACTTATATCCCAGTTACTGTTACAGTTACAGTTCCAGACCCATCTCTTTCAGCTCCGCGACAACCTCGTCATACATCTGCTGCCACTCCGGAACCGGCTCAATTGTCTCCATGTTGTAGGAAACATCAAACGGCTGGCCGGCGTTTCCGCCTTCCATCTCGAAGATATGCTCGTATTTCGCGAGCAGCTTCAGCACCAGTTCATTCGCCTGCGCGCGGGTCATCTGCATCTTTGCGACTGCTTTTCCAACCTCGCCCATCAGCCGGCACTCCAGTCCGGTTCCGTGCGGCACGCTCCCATTCGCTGCGCCGAGTCCTTCCAGGTGGCCGCCGCTGACAGTGACGACAATGGAATTCGCCGCGACCTCGTACAGCAGCTCCTTCGTGAGGCTTCCGCTGGACGGCCACAGATCGCACACGATAATCGCCGGCGCCTTTTTGGCGAAGGTCTGGCAGAGCACAGACTGCAGCCACAGGCATCCGCAGGCTGTCGTCGCCACATCGCGAATATGAATCGGATGGCACAGATGATAGTCCGCTGCCGCGTACAGGTTCGCCGCCATGATCGAAGCAATCATGATCATGCAGCTGCCGGGGGCGTCACCGCCCAGGCCACCCACCATTGTGCAGGCGAGGGAGGCATTTTTCATGCCGTAGTCCAGAGAATTAGCGGTTCTCACCAGATTGCCGTTATCCATGATCAGCTCGTTGAACAGTGCGACCAGATGTGAGTCACACGGCCGGAGGTACTTTTCCGCGGCCGCGGCGAGATCCCCCGCCTCGGTCACCGCGCTCTCCGCAGCCAGAAGGCCCATGCCGGGTCTTCCGACCTTTTCAAGTGCCTGATGAAGGTACTGCATCTCACGCCGCACGGCAATGATCTCCGTCGGCTCGCCGCTCGCCACCTGATATCCGTCGACGTCTATCAGTGAGCCGCAGGTCAGCAGATCGATCACCGGTTCCTTCGCGACGCTCTCGATGATCGGGTAATACAGCCGCTCCGGCGTGGGACAGCCCGGATTGCCGGCCCAGATTGCCGGCGGCCGCTCATCCTCAATCCCGCGGGCAACAAGCGTAAAGGCATCCTTTCCTTCACCCATTACCAGCTCTGTCTTCATATTTTTCAGGCCTTCGTCGATTTCCTCTGCCGAAAGCTGCATGACACGGCCGGTCGTCATGTTGTAGATACCAGTGCGGATCAGCAATTCCCGCGCCGCCGCAAACATGTCATCCAGCAGCTGGTCATCCTGCGGAACCAGGAGATCCTTGTCCCAGTCAAACTCGTACTCCTCCACAAGTTCCATGACGTTTTCGATGATGTAGTCCATGTCCCAGTCGTCTTTTGAGACCTTAGGGCCTGTTTTGCTGCGCTCATACAATTTCAGAAACTGTTTTGTATCCATATTTGAATCTCCTGTTCTCGATCTTTTCTACAGTATAGCAGATGTTGCCGAAAATCCCCATAGAAACTTAGGCTTAAATAACAAATATGATTATAAAGGCAAATAATATGAATATGCAACACGGGCTGCTGTATACACAGCAGCCCGCATCATTATTCATCCCTGTCAGCGTTTCCCAAATTCAGTTTTTTACTGCCCGATCTGCCAGGATGTGCTCACATTCTCCACGAAGAAATTCTGCAGGATGATATCGTCGTCAGACATTACCTCGCCGTCTGCGACCAGCACATTGCCCGCGTTGTCTTTCAGCTCGCCCGCGAAGATCTGCACTTCGCCGGAAGCAATCTTTTCCTTCAGCTCATTGACCTTCTCAACGACATCTTCCGGTACAAAGTCCGCAAAGTCGGTCAGCTTGGAGCACTCGCCGCCCCAGTAATAGAAGTCATCCTTCGTTGCGGAGCCGTCCGCCACGCTGATGATAATGTTTTTGAAGATCGGAGCAAAATTCCAGGTATGGGAAACCAGAACCGCATCCGGCGCAAGATAGGACATATCATTGTGATAACCGACTACATAAGCGCCGTTCTTCTCACAGGTCTCCGGGATCGCCGGGGAAGAAGCTTCCATGCCCATGTACTTGATGCCTGCGTCGATCAGAGACTGCGCGCACTGGGTCTCTTTGTCAATGTCGTACCAGCTGTCCGCCTGCGCAACTTTTACAGTTGCTTCCGGATTCGCGTATTTCGCGCCGAGCGCATACGCATTGATCGCGGTGCGGACGGAGAACTCGTTGAAGGACGCAGAGAATCCGAGCTCTGTGTTCTCGTCCTGAGAAAGCAGCTCACTCGCATAACCGGTCAGGAACATTCCCTCATAGCTTCGGACTTCGTAGCCGATCAGGTTGTCAACCTTGTTGCCCCACTGCGCAAAGGTGACTTCCGGATGCTCTGCCGCGACATCCGGCAGGAATGACGCGTATCCTGTAGAGCAGCCGATGATCAGGTTGCAGCCCTGGTTGATCAGCTCTTCCGCAGCCTGCTGAACAGACGCCTGCTCCTCGGCAATATTCTCGAGATAAATCAGGTTCTCTTCCGGAATTCCGAGCTCATTCATCGCGTTCAGAACGCCTTCATGGTTTGCCTGCTCCCATCCGCCGTCGTTGATGACATAGGATTTGATTTCGCCGATTTTGATATTGGAAAAATCCACGCCATCCGCGGACAGAGCCTGATCTTCCGTGATAACATTCAGACCGCCTGCGCTCTGGGCTTCTTCCGCTGCTGCGTCATCCGCCGCTTCTGCCTCCGGCGCTTCGCTCTCCCCTGCCTCCGCAGCTTCTGATACTGCTTCTGACGCAGCCTCCGATGCCGCGCTCACGGCCTCTGACGCCGCTTCAGTCGCTGCCTCCGACGCCGCTTCGGTCGCTGCCTCCGACGCCGCTTCACTCGCTGCCTCTGACGCCGCTTTTTCAGCCAGATCGCTCTCTCCGCATGCCGCAAAGCTGGATGCCGCGAGGACTGCAGCGAGACATATGCCTATTGCTTTCTTTTTCATTTTGTTTCTCCTCCTGAATCTTGGTTTAAATTAGTCACCAAAAATGATTACGGATTGCTTCGCTCTTTGAACTCCCGCAAGCCTGTGATCATTATATTACACAGCCATAAGTAATGGCTGTAATAATAACAGTTACCATATTCCTCAGCGGCTCTCCCGGTCATATGGGACTGTCAGCGCCGCCGGCATGCTTGAACGTCCCTTCCTGAAATTACCTGTTGTAAAAATCAGCGCAATAATTGTCGCAACATAAGGAAGTGCCGAAAAGAACTGTGAGGGAATTTGCGGAAATACCATTTGTATATCAATACCGATGATACTAATCGCCCCGAACAGCAGGCCGCCAAAAACCGCGATCAGCGGATTCCAGGCCGCAAATACAACCAGCGCCACAGCGATCCAGCCCTTGCCGCTCGTCATGCCGTCACTCCAGAAATTGGTGTAGTCCAGAGAGACGCAGGCGCCGCTGACAGCCGTCATCACACTTCCGAAAATAACATATGCATAGCGCAAAGCATACACGTTATAGCCCGCGGAGTCAAGAGCTGCCGGATTTTCTCCGAGCGCGCGCAGGATCATGCCGGCTCTCGTTCTGTACAGATAAATCATGGAGAGCGGAATGATCAGGTACATTGCGTACACCAGGATGCTCTGTTCGAAAACCGCCGGCCCGATCACCGGAATTTTGGAAAGTCCGGGAATGGGAATTGCTTCAAACTTCAGGTTCGCGTTGACGCCGCTGACGCTCTTTCCGATAAATCCGGACAGGCCTGTTCCGAAGGTCAGCATCGCCATGCCCGCAACGGTCTGATCCGCCTGAAGCGTCACCGTCAGAAACGCGAAAACCAGCCCAAGCAGCGCGCCGACAAAGATGACCGTCAGGATCGCGAGGCCGAGATTCTTCTGATGCACGGCAACCAGATATCCGGAAACAGCTCCCATCAGCATGATGCCTTCCAGCCCGAGGTTCATAACGCCCGCCCGCTCGGCAAAAATCTCACCGATCGCGGCGTACAAGACGGTGACCGCGTAGACGATTGCAGTTGAAATGACTGAAATTAAGAGTGTCGAAGTCATACAGTCCCGTCTCCTTTCGAATAATCTGTCCGGACAAATCTGTACCGGATAAAGAATTCACCCGCTATGACAAACAGCATGATGCTTCCCTGGATCATCATTGCCACCTGGGAAGGCACGCCCGTGATCTGCACCGCGACAGCCGACATCTGCAGCGCGCCGAACAAAAATCCGACCAGAAGGCAGATCAGCGGATTCAGTCCCGCCAGAAATGCCACGACGATGCCTGTATAGCCTGCGTTATTTGGCATATCCGCCTGCACGCGGTGAATGATGCCGGCGACCTGGGCAAATCCCGCCAGACCCGCAATCGCGCCGCTGACGCCGAGCACCATCGGAATATTTTTCGCGACAGACATTCCCGCATACTTTGCCGCGCGCGGACTGCGTCTGATGACTTCCATCTGATAACCCCCTGTGGTCTTTGTATGGAACAGATGCAGACCGGCCGCAAGGAGGATCACAATAATTAGGACGGAGTTGATGCCGGTGTTTCCGATGTCCGGCAGCCAGTACCGCTCATCGATGATTCTCGTCTGTGCGACCATCTGATTCAGCATTTTCCAGGGTCCGTACATCAGGTAGTTCAGCACATACAGGAAAATGTAATTGAGCATCATAGTCAGAATGGTCTCATTGACATCCCAGAATGCCTTGGGAATCGCTGCAATCAGCGCCGCTGCCGCCCCTCCGAGCACGGCCGCGATGAACATGCCGATGATTTTCAGAAGCGGCGGCATGGCCGGTCCGTAGAGCGCGAAACCGATGCAGAACACCGCGCCGAGCGCATACTGACCTTCCGCGCCGATATTGTTCAGATTCATGCGGTACCCGAATGCCACCGCCATGCCCGTCAGCATCAGCGGGATCCCGGCTTCAATACTCCGCCTCAGGCCGCTTGGGGAACAGATCGTCCGCAGCATTTTCCCATAAACCGTAAACGGGCTGAAACCGACGACCGCAAGAAAAATACCGCAAAAAACCAGCGCCAGCAGCACAAACAGGACAGGGTTCAAAATGCGGTACCAGGCCGCCACACTGGTTCGCTTACGAATTTGGATACGACTTCGCATGACCCGCTACCTCTCTTCCTTCCGTGATCTGTGATTGCTTTCCGGAGCTTCCTCCCGCGAAGAGATTCCGCTGTTTTCAGGACCGGTTTCTCCTGTCATGAGCCGTCCGATCTCCATGATATCCGTATCGGCAATATTGCGGATGCCCATCAGTTCGCCGTCACAGAGCACGCCGACCCGGTCGCACATCGCAAAAGTCTCCTCCAGCTCCTCCGATATAAAGATGACCGCGGCGCCCTTCCAGCTCTGCTCGGTCAGGATCTGCCGGATGAATTCGGCCGCGCCGATATCAAGACCGCGCACCGGGTAGGCGGCGATGATCAGCTCCGGATCTCCGGCGACCTCCCGCGCAAACAGCAGCTTCTGCTGGTTTCCGCCGGACATCAGACTGACCGGATAATCCGCGCCCGCGTGCTTGATCTCATAGGCTTCCGTGTAAGCGGCTGCATCCTTCTCCATCGGTTCCTTCTGCAGGATCCCGCGGCGGCTGTATTTTTTTGTGCCATATGATTTCAGAATCAGATTCTGTTTCAGATTGAGCTCCGGCACGAGCCCCGTTGTTCCACGATCCTCCGGAATAAACGCAATTCCGTTTTCGATCCGCTGCCTGACAGAGGTCTTTGTGATGTCCTCTCCCTTCACAGTGATCGTGCCTCCCGTCACCGGCCGGAGTCCCGCGATCACCTCAGAGAGCTCGCGCTGTCCGTTGCCCGCGACACCAGCAATGCCGAAGATTTCCCCTTTCCGGACGGAAAGTGTAATGTTTTTCAGCGCCGGCAGATTTCTGTCATTCAGTGCGGAGACACCTTCCATGGAGAACACAATCTCTTCCCCCGGCGCGCGGTCCAGCGTGCGGTGGACTGTCTCGGAGGACGCGCCGACCACTGCCTCCGTCAGGCGCTCCACTGTCGCGTCCGCGGCGAGCATCGTATCGCCGACCTTCCCGCCCTTCAGAACTGTGATCCGGTCCGCATTGTTCATGACCTCATTCATTTTGTGCGAAATGACAACGACCGCTTTCCCGCTGTCTGCCATGCTGCGCAGCGTGTCAAACATGTGCTGCGCTTCCTGCGGCGTCAGAACGGCTGAAGGCTCATCCAGGATCAGAATTTCCGCCCCCTGATGCAGCAGCTTCACGATTTCCACGCGCTGCTGCTCTCCAACCGAGAGCTGCCAGACCAGTGCGGACGCGTCCACGTCCAGATTGAACTTCTTCGCGCAGTTGTTGATTTCCTGCTCCATCTGATCTTGTTTCAGGAAGAATCGTCTACTGTCCGAATACAAAAGGACATTCTCCGCCACCGTCAGCGTGGGACTCAGCCTGAAATGCTGGTGTACCATTCCAATCCCAAGCGCGACGGCATCCTTCGGCGTCCGAATGTCCGTTTTTTTATCTTTATAATATATTTCGCCGCCGTCCGGACGGTAAATCCCCGTCAGGACATTCATCAGCGTGCTTTTCCCGGCGCCGTTTTCTCCCAGAAGTGCGTGGATTTCGCCGGGATAGATATCCAGATCGACGCAGCTGTTGGCCGTGACCGGTCCGAATGTTTTTGTGATCTGTTTCATCTGAAGAATAGGTGCAGCCATGTTCTTTTCCTGTGATGCTTTGTCCGACATGCTCTTTACTCACTCTCGCGCGCAAAGCGGGCTTCGCGTCCCGTTGTGTTCTGCCTGAAATTCCGTCGTCTGATATCTGCAAAAATGACCAGGTTATTTCTGCAGTGTCCTCTACCGGAATTTCCGGTATTTCAATTTTATCATGGCGCGGTACAGTCCGACAAGTACAAGGCCTAGCAGGACGCCGCCAATTATGTCCGTCAGCCAGTGGACGCCGGCGAGCAGCCTCGCAAGAACCGTCACCCCGGCCAGTACCCACGCCGCGATCGTCAGAATCCGCCGCAGCGTGTCCTCCCTGATCCGCAGCTGTATCTGTGCCAGCAGTGCGCCCGCCACGCACACCGCCAGCAGCGTGTGTGAGGAGGGATATGATTTCTCCAGCCCTTCCGCCGCGTCCGTGATGACCGGCCGGCTGTTGATCGACACCTTCGACGTAAACACATATACCGCCAGCACGAGAACCCCGTACAGAATGTATAACTTCAGATCCCAGTTAACGCCGCGCAGGCTTTTTTTCTGAATCAGCTGAAAAACAGCCAGCAGCGCGACGCAGACCGCCAGCAGCAACAGCAGATAACCCAGAAGCTTGGATACTGTGTAGAATCCCTGGTGAAATCCGCCGAACAGCCTGAACACCGCCCCGTTCAGCCCGGCAAACCCCACAGACGATCCCTCCGGTCCGATCTGCCTGACATCAACAAACCTGACCAGAAGGGTAAAAAGCACATAAACAGCTGCCAAAATTCCGGTTGTCACAAACGCCTGTCTCGCCTCTTTGCGCATGCAGCACCTCCTCAAAATCCAAGATCTTCCTGTACCAGCACGATCTCCGTGTCCGCGCCCAGCAGATTCTCCCAGAACACGACCAGCGCGCGGCAGATGCGTTCCGGGCTCTTGCAGTTATAGCACTTGTCGGCCTTTACCGCGCAGGGTGTCTTCACACCCAGCCTTTTGGCGTTTTTCGGCCCCGCGACGTTGCGCGCGCGGAACAGCGCGCTGTCATAATCTGGCGCAATCTTGTTCTGGCCGACAATCAGATACACCTTCTCATGTCCATACAGCGTCGACGCGACGCGGTTTCCCCTGCCGTCAATATTGATGATTTCACCTGTCTCGGCGAGGCCGTTAACAGACGAGAGATAAACCTTCGCCTGCGCAGCCTGCCCGCGGACCTGCGGAACATCTTTTCCCTCCGCGGCAGCCCGGTCATGCCAGTACACCTCGTTGTGCCCGCTCAGAAGCTCATACAGTCCCAGCTCATTAACTGTCCTGGATCCGCCGATTCCGACGCTTGTCCCGTCAATCGACCGGTTCAGGTAATCAGCAGCCTCTTCCTTCGTCGCAAAGCAGCTTACCTTGTATCCCAGATTCTCAAGATTTGTTTTTACCGCTGTGAAATCCATTTTTTCCTCCCTATGTATCCATGTATATCCTGCGCGCTATCCATCTATATCCTGCGCGCGGCTCACAAAGCCCCGGATTTATCCAAAATCCCCGTGCCGCCGGAAAGTCATCTCAACAAATACAGTATTCCATATTTTAGAGAAAATCGCAATCCCGCAGTCCCCACAAAAATACCATCCGACAGATTCCTTCCGGAATCATCCGATGGTATTTGGAACACATTTACTTAATTCTCACCTTCACGGCTTTTTTCACCTTGCTGCCGTCTGTCGATGTGGCGGTAATTTTAACCACCTTCCCCTTTCCGGCAAATTTCGCCCGGACCTTCCCAGTCGTACTGACGCCTGCCCAGCACCGGTTGCTGGTCGTCCACTTCACCTTTTTCGTGACGCCGGCATCCGCCTTCACCTTTGCCTTCAGCTGCATGGTTCTGCCCGCCCGCAGCGTTTTCTTCGAACCGGTAATTTTAATGGATGTGACGGAACCGGCCGGCTCCGCTGATGTCTCTTCACTGGGATTCGCGGAGGCAATCTGCCCGGATGCTTTTCCCTGCCATCTCAGCACTCCAAGCCAGGGGTGCGAATAATACCAGCCGGTGCTGATCTCCTTCCCGTTCTGGTCACCTTTTGCCGGGTATCCATAGTCGTGGTGGGCGCCCACCAGCATGCTGTCTCCAAGATAAATCTCTGCGTGGCGGTTCGACGCGCCATTGTTCAGAAGGATATCTCCACGCTCCAGCCCGGCAGCAGATCCGATTCTGCTCCAGGGAATCCACGTAAACCCGGCTCTCACAAAATCAGCGGCCATGGTCTGCGTACAGCGGTCGCCGGTTCCCGTCAGCGGAAACCCCGCCTTCTCAAATACCGTATACACACATGAGGAACAGTCATAATCCGGGTTGCCCCATCGGCTGGACATGCTGTAACCGTGCCGGTTATCCGCGGCGATTTTCAACGCGTTGACCACCGCGTCCTCCACAGAAGGCGCCGCCGCCTTCGCCGGGGTTGCGAAAAACAGTGCCAGAAAACATATCATCAGGCATTTTTTCAGGAAATGCTTCATAAAGCAGATTCTCCATCTGTCAATTCGTCGATAAATATATTACAGATTTGTTGCTATCTTGTAACACTTTACCATGAATTTCTCCTTCTTTCAACCGGTTTATCGCTTTCGGTCCCAGTTCTTGACGGATTTCTCTAAATCTTCTATCATGAACCCTATGAACCAATTTATGCACAGCAGAAAATTCATCATCACACTGGTCTTTGTGCTGACGCTGCTCTCCTTTTCCACCGCAAACTGTGTGCAGGATCCTGACATCAGTTTTGCCGTACAGGAACACCGGGCATCGCTCTTCACAGATTATATCAGTGCGCCCATTCTGCCGGTCAGCGAGGCCGAAATTGAGCGTTTCTTCTCTGCGTTTCACAACCAGGGAAGTGCCCGTGTTGTCCTCCGGACAGGCTTTGGTCTGCTGTTTGCAATGTTTATGCTCGCTCTGCTTACCGGAGCGTTTCTCTCGCTGTCCCGGTCTGTCTGCCCGGACCACAGCGATCAGTTTTACAAATCTACGATTCACTACATCCACTGCAAAAGCGATCAGGCTTAATTCATCCCCTCTCGCAGGCACAGACCGTCAAGTGGCAGGAAACGCCCGGACAAGAACAAGAGCGTTCTTCGTTTGTTACCCGTGACGGATGTGTCCTGTAATCAACCTGCTATACGGCAGGTCTTATTTGCGTGCAGATTTTTACGGACTAACATATCGAACAGGAGATTTATAGCATGAACCCTGATTATATTTTAATCGCATGCGTGGTAATCGCGGCTGTCGCAGGCATCTGGGGAATCCGGCTGGACAGAAGCTCCCGGAAGCCAGATGAGAAAAACGCATCTGACAATAAGACAGCAGATAACACCACAGCAAAAAAATCATGAAAAGAGGAGTGAATTATGACAACAAATAAATCCACAAAAATAACGCTCAGCAAACCCATGATCGGTATCATCTCGGTCGCGTGCAGCCTGCTGGCCATCCTGCTTGGCTTTGTCATTCGCAAACCGTTTATTGACGTGATAAGCGTAGGCTTCATCTTTTCGTTCATCGGGATGATTCTGTCCCTTGCCGCAGTGCAAAACACCGGCAAAAATAAGATACCGCAGCTCGCCTTCTGGCTGGGCTTCGTAAGCATGTGGATCACTGTCTACCTGGGTGCGTCCGCCTGAGCAATACCCACGGAAGCAGCCGAATAGCGGTGCTTATCCTATAGTGGATATAGTATTTCGCTGCTTATCCCACAATGGATATATAGTATTTCAGGGGAGCCTTCCGGCTCCCCTGTCGTTATTGCTCTTCTTTTTTTCATTCTCCTAATCAGTTCAGGCTTCTGACGCGCAGACGCCCCTTATGAATGCTCTCCCGGAAGAAGTCCTTTACGGAGCAGCCCGCTCTGCCCGAAGACGCGCAGGCGCAGGCACACGCGCAGGACGACGCGCAGGCGCAGGAGGATACGCATGCACAGGACGACACACAGGATGAGTGGTGCGAAGACCCGCCGGACCGCGAAGACCGGGATGACCGGGAGGAATACGAGCCGGATGACCGCGTTCTCACCGGGACATTGACGACATTGACCCGGATAAATGTGTTCGGCGAATCCCCGTAACGATACGTGCCTCTCTTCGTGTACTTCTCAGGCTCTTCTATCTGGCTCTCCTCCACGACTTCCTTACTCTTGATCATGCTGCGCCCGCAATAGCCGCACTTATCCTTGCCTTCTTCACGCGCGGCGCCGCAGCCAGGGCAGTTCTCATAGTACTCGATCTTCGTTCGCGTTATCTTCTTTTCCGTTTTCGGGGCTTCCTGGCCGGATCCAAATCCTGTTCCTCCGGCAAGCCACCGGATAAACTTGACCAGGATAATTATCGGCGTCGCCGCAACTGCCAGGGCGATGATCCCCACAATCAAAGTACCGATCAGATCAAGGAAGCCAGATCCGCTCTCGCTGCCGCCGGCATCCTTGCTGAAGCTGCTGTCGCCGCCGCTGCCGGCCTGATTCTCAGAGACAAAGCCAAAGGCGTCATTCGGATATACAACAGAGATGGTAAAATGCTCACCTGCCGCAAGCGAAGCATTAAATGTGAGATATCCGTCTTCCTGCAGACAATCCGGCTGCCACGCGCCGGCATCATCCGCATTCCAGCGAATTGTAAGGCTGTCAACATCCATGCCGTCGAACCAGGCGGGTGTAAAGGTATATACAGTCTCCCCCTCTGCCCACTTGTCAATCTGATACATGTGATCCTGTGTCATCGAAAACTCGATGCTGACAGTCTCTCCCTCTCCGTAGGCACGGTCCAGATAAACCGCGAGCGAGCTGCCCTTATCGACGATATGATCCACCGTGGCACTCTGGGGCACAATATTTTCGTGATACTTATTCGGCATGCCCAGATCAATCCACTCCAGTTCGCCGATCGAATCATCCAGCACCTCCCAGTCTATATGATAGACCATGTTGAGGGAGGCGTCCTCATTGACGTCCACTGTGATGGTAAAATCCCGTATCTCATCAGTTGCCTCTGCCGCCGCTGCCGGAACAGCTGTCAGGCAGGCCCAGAGC
>JAFVEX010000046.1 GCA_017475785.1 Eubacterium sp.
TAGTAAACCTCTAGGAAATAAGGAATATTAAAATGAGTAAAGAGCTTATCGAAAAGGCAAAACAGTATACCATGTTTTCTTTTACCGGGCAGACACAGCGGGAATATCAGCCTTTTTATATGAAGAAGGCCGAGGGAATCCATGTCTGGGATGACGATGGGAACGAATATATTGATCTTGCGTCTCAGCTGGTCAATGTCAATATCGGGTTTGGAAACCGTGCCGTGATCGATGCCATTAAGGAGCAGGCGGAGACACTTGCGTACGCGGCTCCGAAGCACCAGTACGACCGCCGGGGCGAGCTGGGGGAACTGATCGTGCAGCGTGCTCCTGCCAACATGGGAAAGGTGCTGTTTACTCTGGGCGGGTCGGACGCAAATGAATTCGCGATCAGGATCGCGAAGGCGTATACCGGGAAGGACAAGTTCTTTTCCAAGTATGAGTCTTACCACGGCGGAACCTACGGGGCGTCTACTCTGACGGGAGAGCCGGACCGCGCCTCGCTGTTTCCGGGGATTCCGGGTTTTGTGAAGTACCAGCCTGCGCATCTGTACAGTTATGATATCCGGTTTTCGGATGAGGATGAGGCGACGGCGCATTTCCTGAACCGGCTTGAATATCAGATCCAGATGGAGGATCCGGACAAGATCGCTGGTCTGTTCATCGAGACCGTACCGGGGAGCAACGGAGTATACGTCTACCCCAGAGGCTACCTGAAAGGTGTGCGGGAGCTCTGTACAAAATATAAGATTCTGATGATCTGTGACGAAGTGATGGCCGGATTCCTGCGGAGCGGCGACTGGTTTGCCATCCAGAGGGAAGCCGTGGAGCCTGACATCATCACGTTCGCGAAGGGCGTCAACAGCAGCTACGCACCGCTTGGCGGCGTGATCATCAGCAAAGAGATCGCTTCCTATTACGACAACAATCCTTTCACCGCCGGGCTTACTTACAATGCGCACCCGCTGGGCGTTGCCGCGGCGATAGCCTGTATTCATGAATATGAGCGCCTGAAGATCCGGGAACACGTGCTGGAGCTGGAGCCGTATCTGAAAGAGAAGCTGGCCTGGCTGGCGGAACGCCATCCTTCGATCGGTGATGTGCGCTCTACCGGACTGTTCGGCGCGGTCGAATTCTCGTGGAGCCGGGAAAAACGGGAAGTGATTGAGACGGATGCAGACGGCAGCAGCTTCCTGCAGAATTTCATCGTAGAGCTGCGCAGACACGGGCTTCTGAGCTTCGGGGGCGGGTCGCACATTCTGGTGGCGCCGCCGCTGATCATTACGAAAGAGGAGCTGGATGAAGCATTTGACCGGCTTGACCGGGCTGTTGTCTACGCAGACCGGCTGGTTGAGAGCAGACGCCGGCAGGAACGTTAAAAAACCTGCCGTGCTTCTATAATCGGAGGATAAATAAAATGGCTGGATTTGACACATTAAAGCTGCATGCGGGCTACAGTGCGGCAGATCACAATTACGCAGTTTCTGTCCCGATCTATGCAACCACTGCATTTGAGCTCGGAACGGTGCAGCGGTCGGATGACATGTTTTCGTTTGACAGTTGGGACGCATTGTATTCACGTCTGTCCAATCCGACGACAGATGTGCTTGAGGCACGGATCGTGGAGCTGCACCATGCGACGGCAGCTGTATCTCTGGCATCCGGTATGGCAGCGGTTACTTATGCGCTGTTGAATGTGACGGCCGGAAGCGGCCGCATTCTGGCGACGCCGAGGCTCTACGGCGGCTCAATTGACAGCTTCACGCAGGTCTTCCGGGAAAACAATGTGGGCTATGACATTGTTGATGATCCGGATGATATCGAATCTTATGAGCGCGCAGTCAGAGAAGACACGAAGGTCATATACGTCGAGAGCCTGACAAACCCTAACGCGACCGTTCTGGATCTGGAGGCGATCGCGGAGGTTGCCCACCGGCACAACATTCCGCTGATCGTGGACAATACACTGGCGACGCCTTACCTGCTGAATCCGTTCGATTACGGGGCGGATGTGGTGGTCTATTCTGCGACAAAGGGATTGTCCGGACACGGGAATGTTATAGCGGGTCTCATAGTAGAGAATAATCAGTTTGACTGGAAAAACGGAAAATTTAACCAGTTTCTCGATCAGCCGTATTTCCTGCGCGCGCAGGACGGCAGTCCGCGGTCTTACCTGGATGTTTTCCCGGACGGCCCGTTTACCGGCCGGATCCGCGGCATTCATCTGAATTATCTGGGGGCTGCCCTGGCGCCCTTTTCCGGATATCTGGTTCTACTGGGTCTTGAGACGCTCTCCGAGAGGATTGAGAAGGCCATCGCCAATACACGGAAAATCATCTCCTATCTGGAGTCGCGCCTGGGACAGGAGGTGCTGTGGGTGAAGCATCCGTACGCGGCAGGCAACCCGTACCGTCAGCTGGCAGAAAAATATTTTCCGAAGGGCGCAGGCAGTATCCTGTCGTTTGGTCTGGCAGGGACAAAAGAACAGCGAATCCGCTTTCTGGAAGCTGTGCGCGTCTTTGGATTTCAGGCGAACATCGGGGACGCGAAGTCACTGATCATCAATCCGTCCACGACGACACATACAGAACTGGAGCCGGCGCTGCAAAAGGCGGCTGATATCTCTGAGGAGACCATCCGTCTGTCGATCGGGCTGGAGGATCCGGCGGATCTGATTGAGGATCTGCAGCAGGCGTTTGCGCAGGCGTTCGCAGTGTAAAGGATGGCAGGATGAGAAAAAAAGCAACGTATCCACTGGTACTGGCAGGAACGGCTGCCGGGTTTGTGCTGGCACTGGTTCTGAATATTCTGGTTCCGCAGATTGCAGAGGTGAACTTCAAGGAGTATACGATCGGACACTACGGTGTGACCGGTGTGGATGCCTACCGCGTCCTTCTGGTTCTGCTGATTGCAGGATACCTGCTGGCGGGTCTTGCTGCCGGAAGGGACGAGAAGAAGCAAAAGCAGTACCGGAGCCGCGCCCCATTCAGGTTCGCCTGCGGGATTGTGCTGTTTCTCTGGGATCTGCTCGGGACAAAGACGCAGGTGTTTATCCAGCCCTTCTTCCCGGGACCGGCCGGAATCATGGAGGCATTTGTACAGGAACCCGGGTTCATCCTGCAGAACACCCTGTATTCTCTGCGTCTGTACCTGTTTGGTTTTTTGATCGGAACCGTGACCGGTGTGGCGACCGGGGTTCTGACAGGCTGGTTTCCGAAAGTGCATTACTGGGTGGAACCCGTGCTGAAAATTGCCGGCGTGATTCCTGCAGTTGCCTGGATGCCATTTGCGCTGACATTGTTTCCAACTCCATTCTCGGCCGCGGTTTTTCTGATTGTGATCAGCGTCTGGTTTCAGGTTGCTTCTCTGACGGCCGCGGGTGTTTCGGGTACGCCGCGCGCCATGATGGAGGCAGGCAGAACCCTCGGCGGGAACAACGCATATCTGGTATTCCATGTGGCAATCCCGCACGCAATGCCTGCTATATTCACAGGAGTGACATCTGCCAACGCCATGGCGTTTACCATTCTGGTCATGGCAGAGATGATGGGACAGCCGGGCGGCCTCGGATATTACATCAACGCCTCAAAGGTGTGGAGCGCATATTACAAAGTATTTGCCGCAATTATTGTGATGGCAGTTCTGTTCAGCCTGATCACAAAGCTGCAGCAGCTGATTGAGAAACGCGTTCTGCGCTGGCAGAAGGGAGTGGTGAAAGCATGAGTGAGCCGATTCTGGACATCAGGCACGTCAGCAGGATCTATCAGGACGATGAAACAGAGGTCCGGGCACTCTCGGATATTAATCTGGAAATCACAAAGGGCGAATTTGTATCAATCATCGGCACCTCGGGCTGCGGAAAGACGACACTGCTGCGGCTGATCGCGGGGCTGGACTGGCCGGAGGAAGGCACGCTGACACTTCACGGAGAAGAGATCACAGGTCCGGATCCCAGGCGCGGATATGTATTTCAGCAGGGCAGTCTGTTTCCGTGGCTGACCGTAGAGCAGAACATTGGTGCCGGTCTGAGGGCGCGCCATGTGTATCAGCGTGACAGGAGGAAGATACCGGAGTACATTGCGATGACCGGCCTGAATGGCTTTGAACAGGTTTTCCCGCACCAGATCAGCGGCGGCATGGCGCAGCGCGTGGCAATCGCGCGCGTGCTGATCAATCAGCCGGAGGTCGTGCTGATGGATGAGCCGATGGGTGCCCTGGATTCCTTTACACGGGCCGACCTGCAGGAAAAAATTCTGGAAATCCGGGAGAAGACAGGGACGACGATGGTGCTGGTGACGCATGACGTCGATGAGGCTATTTATCTCTCAGACCGGATTGTGGTAATGACACCGCGTCCGGGCAGGATCAGCGAGATCATCGAGGTGCCGATGCGGCATCCGAGACAGCGAAATTCCGGGGACTTTACACGGATTCGGAAGAAGCTGCTGGAGGAATTCCATCTTGCCAGTGAACAAAAAATGCCGGAATATACGATCTGACAACGAGCCGTGCCGGTTTTTCAAAGGAAAAATATTATAAAGGAGAAACTGAAAATGAAGAAGAAATTGATCACGACAATCCTTGCGGTTGTGCTCGCAGCATCTCTGCTGGCGGGCTGTACCAACCAGAGTAAATCTTCGGATGCTGCTTCATCCGCGGCGTCAGTCCAGGAGTCCGTTCCGGAGGAAACGGAATCGCCGGATTCGGAGACGTCTGCTTCCTCGGCAGAAACGACCGCTTCCTCGGCAGAAACGACCGGTTCCTCGGCGGAGACATCTGCTTCCTCAGCAGATGAGGCCGCACTGGCACAGGAGCTGCGCAAAGTGGACATTCCCGCTCTTGACGGCTCACTTTGCGGCGCGCCGATTTACATAGCATATGAGAAAGGCTTTTTTGAGGAGCAGGGCATTGACGCAACGCTGACAGCCGCGGATTTCGAGACGCGCAAAATCGGGCTGAACAACGGGACCATTCCGCTTGTGAACGGTGACTTCCAGTTCTTTGCGTCAGCGGAGCAGGGGATTAACATGAAGGTTGTCGCCGGGATGCATAAAGGCTGCATCAAGCTTGTGATTCGGGCAGATTCTGATATTACATCCCCGGAGGATGTGAAGGGGCTGAAGATAGGAGTTGACGAAATCGGAGGCACGACCTTCCAGGTCGCGAGTGTGTGGCTGGAGGAGGGCGGCGTGTCTGCCCTTCAGGAAGATGGTGAAGTCAGTTTTCTGCCCTTCGCGGACGGAAACCTGGAACTGCAGGCGCTGTATGACGGTGAGATCGATGTCGCGGCGGTGTGGGATCCGCTCGGAGATATCGCAGTCGGATCAGGCAGCGCGAAGGTTCTGCTGGATATTGCCTCAGACGAGCCTTTTGCCGGAAAATACTGCTGCTTCTATTACGCGTCCGAGAAGGTTCTTGAAGAAGATCCCCAGCTGATCAGCGCGCTTCTGACAGCCGTGGAAAACGCGCAGGAATGGATCAATGACAATCCCGCCGAGGCAACGCAGATCATCGCGGACGGCGGCTATTCTCAGATAGAGGATGGCGATCTGGCGGCAGGGCTCCTGACAGATTATGAATATTGCTCCGGTGAACATGGCAGTGACACAGATAATGTCCGCGCAGATGTCGAATACTTTGCGGAAAAGCTGAAAGAGATCGGCTATCTGGAAAGTGATCCTGCCGAATTCGCTGACAATCTGTATCAGGAACTGTAGCATTCATATAAAACAGATATAGCCAGAAGCTTCACTGGGAAGCAGGGGCTTTTGTATCAGAAAAAATCAAACAAA
>JAFVEX010000047.1 GCA_017475785.1 Eubacterium sp.
AGTCGGATAAGACAGCGTCCCCGCATCCAGGCCGTCGCGCTTCGCGATCAGCTGCGCGCAGTACGCGTGATAGACGTTTCCGAACGCCTCATAAAAGCCTTCCGGATGGCCTGCCGGCAGCCTGCAGAGCTCGCGGCACGCCTCGTAGTTGTACGTGCGGTTCGCCGTGATGGTCCGCACCGGCTCATTCAGCGGCGCGTAGATCAGCTCCATCGGACTGGTGTGCCGCCATTCCAGAGAACCCTTTTCTCCGTAGACACGGATTTTGACGGCACAGTCGCTTCCGGTCGCGATCTGGGACGCCCACATCATGCCCGGCACGCCGCCAGTCAGCTTCAGCAGCACCTGAATGTCATGATCCAGCGGAGATCCCTTGTAGTGCGTGAAGCGGGCAAGCACTTCCTCCGGGTGCAGCCCCGTCATGCGCGAAATCAGTGCCTCCAGATGTGTTCCGATATCGGAGCAGCAAGCCGTCGAGCCGGCGCGCTCCGGATCCAGACGCCACATCGCCTGGTCACTGCTCTCCGTCTCCCGGGCGACGATCACCCAGTCCTGCGGGTACTCTGCCACTACATTCAGGATCCCTCCGAGCTCTCCAGCCTCAATCATCTCGCGCCCCTGGCGGATCGCCGCGTAGGACGCGTACGTGTAGGTCACGCCGAAGGCCAGACCCTTTTCATCCGCAATCTGCTTCAGAATCCGCCCTTCCTCCGAGGTCAGGCTGATCGGCTTGTCGCAGACCACATTGATTCCATGCTCCATGAAGCACTTCGCGATCGCAAAGTGCGTGTCCGTCGGCGTCACAATCGTGACAAAATCGATTCCGTCCGGGCGTGCAGACTCTTTTTCCGCCATTTCTTCATAATTCTGATAAACCCGCTCCGGATCATCCACGTCCCATGCCGCTGCTGTCTCCAGATTTTTCTCCGGATTCCGCGTAAAGCAGCCTGCCACGAGCCGCGCGAGATTGTCCATCTGTGCCGCGCGCCGGTGAACATTTCCGATAAACGCGCCATTTCCGCCGCCAACCATACCAAATTTCAGCTTCTGCATACTAACTTCCTCTTTAATCATCGTAATTAAACATTGCTAAACAAACTATAACATTGTTTAATTGTGTTTTCAACTTTCAGATACATTTGGCCAAAAAATACTCCCAAAAATTACTGGCATATCTGACAAGTATTTCCAAAAACGACTCTGAAGAATTTTCCTAAGAAAGTACAACCCCGCCATACGCCTCAGTCCAGATAGCGGAGTCGCCGCAAAAACTCCTTATTATCTGTAGCCTCGCAGATTGCGTCAATTCCGGATGATACGATCCACACTGCCATGCCTCTTCGCGCGCACAACACCAGCAGTCGTGTAATCAACTCGTGGTGAACAGCTTCCTGGCCCGCAAATGGAAACAGGCAGATCAGCAGCTTTGGATTCACAAAATACCACCTGTAGTAGGTCAGCATCAGCCTCTTGTGCATCGGCCATTCGCTGACAGGCTTTCGCAGTTCCTCCCGCGAAAACCAACCAGAGACCTCCTGCATAATATTTTCGCTGATAGCTTTCCGGAAGATGCGCTTGCCCGCCTTTGGAACCAGATAGGTGCTCAGATTTTCCAGCGCAGTCATGTTGTCAAACAGCAGACCTCCTCTACGGTCAGGCAGCTGTACCTGCAGACCGATCTCAGTACCGAGCAGTCCAGGAACCTCTGCGCTCTCATAATAAACATCCCCCAGGCCGAATTCACCTGCAATCCACCCCTCTTTTTCCAGAAAACACGAGCGGATGCGGGATCCGGTTCGGTAATTCTCATCCTTTGTGAAGCCGATTTCTCCGCTGCAGAGTTCAAATGACATCGGCTGCAGTCCTTCAAACACAAGATTTGAAACCGAGAGAACCCGCTTCCCGCTCTCCTCCCGGTGTACATCTCCCTTCAGTTCTGTTCCCCCTGCGCTCTCCCAGCCAAGTATCTCATACAGTTTTCTTCCATACTCTTCCGGATGCAGCCGGAAGCAGAGCGCTCTGTCCCGTATAATGTCAATCCGGGAAGCATACCGGAACATGAACTTTTCGTCCAAATCCAGAAGAATCACCGCGGTTCCCTGTTCCAGAAGGATCTGCACGCACTCCATGAACACATGCAGGTCTTTCTGACGAAGTATTTCGGTGACTCTGTCCAGTATGACAATCTCGGCTTCGACAACCCAGGCCTTGTAAACGGCAAGCCGATAGTACTCCAGCATAGAGAGGCTGCTGAGCTTATCCTGCGGCTGCACGCCAATTCCCATCCTTTTTCTCAGCGTCCGCGCCTCTTCTGCGCTGTCTCTCCTGCTCGCCTCCTTCAGCTCTTCAGATGTATGTGTTTTGCCCAGCGCAAAAATAAAATCCCATACTGTCAGTTCCTTTGATAAAAACTGATTCCTGTCGATCAGCATGCAGTTCCTGCCGATCCACTCGTGAAAGCGCTGCGCGCGGACGCGGGTCCCACACACAAATGCTTTTCCTTGTTTCAGCAGGGATGTTCCATCAAAAATGCCGTGGCAGGCACTTCCGGATGTGACATGGTCGTCCGCAAACAAGCCAATGCATTCACCCCTGCTGACAGAGAGATCGATCTGGTATTCATGCCCGTCCCATTGAAAGACGCCATATTCAATCCGAATCAGTTCTTCGATCATGCCTTCTCTGCTCCCTCATTGGCGATAGTAAGCGGCATCGTCAGGACGCATTCCGTTCCGCTTCCCTCAACGCTGAAGATCCGCAGCCCGTAATCTTCTCCAAACATCAGCTGAACCCTGCTGTTTACATTGCGCAGCGCGATGCTGCCTCCCCTTTTTTTCCCGGGCGACATGCCGGGTCCCCATGTCTCCTGTTCTTCCCGCACACAGACCCCGGAAAATGTCTCATTCAGAAATCTGACCTGCTCTTTGGAAATACCGATTCCGTCGTCCTGCACGCGGAGAAACAGTGTCTTGTCGCTGCTGTCAATACAAATGCGCACGGTACCCTCGCCGATTTTCCCCTCCAGCCCATGAACAATCGCGTTTTCCACCAGAGGCTGAAGAATCAGCTTCGGCATCTGCGCTTCCAGAAGCCGTTCCTCCTCAATTGTCACCTCCAGACGGAGTTTCTCGCCAAACCTGCACTTCTGCACGGTAAAATAGTTTTCCACGTTATCCAGCTCATCCGAAAAACTCACAAATTCCCGGACATTGGAAATCGTATACCGGTAGAAAGTGGCAAGCGCCTCTGTCGTCTCCGCGATCTCTTCACAGTCCGCAAGAATCGCGTCTGCCCGGATCGCCTCCAAAGTATTATACAGGAAATGGGGATTGATCTGATTCTGAAGCGCCAGATATTCTGCCTGTTTCTGCTGTAATCTGGAGAGCTCTCTGGATGATCGGCTGCTTTCCATCCCCTCGATCAGCTCACACAGAAGATGGTCCCGTCCCCAGTCATTTTCCAGAAACCGGGTAAGATTGTGATCTCTCTGATACTGCCGCAGTGCCCGGTACAGCTTCCATTGTGTCATCAGCCACATGTCAAACTCCTTCACTTCGTGACAATATGCCAGCTGAAATCTCTCCGCATTGCAATCACCGGTACAGCTTCCGGTAATCTGAGGGACTGATTCCCGCAGATCGCTTGAAAAGTCTCGAGAAATATTTGATATCGCGGTATCCGACCCGCTCGCATACATCCTGCACAGACAGCTCTTCCGCGCAAAGAAGTTCCTTTGCCTTTGCGACTCTCAGCTCAGTAAGATAATCCGTGAAATTTTTCCCGGTTTCCTTTTTGAACAGGCTGGACAGATAGGTGGTGTTAAATCCGACATAGCTGCTGACATCCTCGAGCCGCAGTTCTTCCTGAAAATGCTCCTGCATGTATTTCTTCGCCAGCATGATCGGACGGCTTTCCTGCAGTGCTTTCTCTTCTTCCAGCTGTTGAATTTTCTGAACCAGCATCTGTTCTAGAAGCTGCCGGATATCCTGCAGGCAGGAGCAGTACCAAAGCAGCTCTCTTAGCTTCTCAACAAATCTCTGCCCTGAGTCCCCGCTCTGTTCCATGCCGCTCAGACACGCGCGCAGCACATCCTCAAACCAGTCCTCAACCATCTGACCGTTCAGACGATCGGCATGCAGCAAATCCTGATAACTCTCCTCCAGTTCCTGCGCGATTTTTTCTCTGCTCAGAAACTCTGCCGCCTCCTGAAACCGCTTTTTCTGGCTGGCTTCCATCTGATATCGCGTATGATAATCCGGCTGCTCCACCCCGGCGTCCCGCCACATCTGCTCGTGGCATATCCGGTCTTTACAGAGCCAGATTGCCTCTCTGACCGATTCCGTCAATTCCTCCGCGCAGGGTTTTCTGCTGCCAATTACAACAGTTGCCCGTATATTCCAGAACAGATCCCTCTGTTTCTCGATTTCTTTCCGGATTCTGGTAAAACACTGCTTTACTTCGACCGGATTGTACGCTTTGCTGTTAATGACAGCCGCGACCCCCTCCGGAAACATGCTGACCGCAAATTCCTCGGAAATAGCAGGGAGCTCCCGCCGCACGATTTCCAGCGTATGCTGCATGACAATCCGATATCCTTCTGGCTGTTTCCAGCCTTCTGCTATACCTGGCTTGATCAGCGCAGCATAATACACACCTTCCACGAAGCGGAATCCGTACTCATCATTCAACTGACTGCGCGTCAGACGAATCTCCTCGTGATTCGCGTTTCCCCGGAGCTGCGTCAGCATCATCTCCTGTCTCTTTTCTACATCCTTTTTCTGCCGGTACTCTTTCTGCGTGTCTTCCTCTATCTTTTCACGAATCCGCAGCAAAATATTGTTCAGTTCATCCTTTTTCAAGGGTTTCAGCAGATAATCCTCCACCCCGTACTTCAGTGCGGACTGCGCGTATTCAAATTCCCTGTAGCCACTGATGATGATCACATGCAGACCGGGGTTTTTCTCTTTCGCCCGACGAATCAGTTCAATTCCGTCCGCTCCCGGCATACGGATATCTGTCACGAGAAGATCCGCATCTGCTTCTTCGACCAGTTCAAGCGCCCGGATTCCATCATTGGCAATTCCAACAATTTCAAAGCCAAGCTGCTCCCAGTCGATCAGCCTCTGCAGCAGGAACACGACCTTCTTCTCATCATCTGCCAGTATAGCTTTTATCATAATAAACTCCCTATCGTTTCTGTCCCAACAGCGAAGAGGGAAAACGTATACGTTCTCCCCCTTCTCTCAGTCGTTTAATACGAGCTTATACGCTTTTATATGATACCAGTTTTACTGGAAATCGGCAAGGTTGTCGATTGTGATCCAGTCGCTCGGCACATATATCGTTGTCTCATCCAGAGTGCCGCCCTCGAGCAGTGTGACCGCCGCTTCGAGTCCGAGCTCAACCATCTCTCCGCCACTCTGGGAGACTGTGCCTGTCATGCGGCCGTCGCTGATTGCCTCATAGCTGTCCGGGTTTCCGCCGACACCGGCGATGATAATGCCGCTGTCAGAACCAGCTGCGTTTCCGGCGCCAAGTGCCATTCCATCGTCTTCGCAGACGATCGCGTCAAACTCATATCCGGAAAGCCAGCTCTCGACTGTCGCCTGAGCCTTTTCTGTATCCCACTCACAGTCAGTAGGCTCGACCACCTGCTGAATGTCCGGGTAGTTGACAAGAATATTCTCATAGCCCTCAAGTCTCGCAAGACCACCGGAGTCTCCGGAAGGTCCGGTAAGAATGGCGATATTTCCCTTTCCGCCAAGCAGATCCGCCACCTGCTGCATTTCTACTTCTCCCGCTGTCACATTATCTCCGAGCGCGATTGCAGAGATGCCATTCTCTTCCCAGTCTGTTATGGAAGATATCACATTGATCATAACTACGCCATTATCAGCCGCAGCCTTTGCCGCGTCCTTCAGGCCGTCCGGATCAACCGGCTCGAAAAGGATTGCGTCATACTTCTCGGACACACACTGCTCAATCTGGCTGATCTGTGTCGCCGCGTCATGCTCGGAGCTGAGAATGGTAAGATCAATCCCCATCTCGTCTGCCTTGGCTTCTGCAGCCTCAGTCACAAGAACCTGGAAGGAGTTAGAATTGTGCTGCTTGATCAGAGCGATTTTCCACGGACCTTCCGATGCCGCGGACGCTTCCGCCTCATCTGCCGCAGCCTCGGATACCGCATCTGCCGCGGAGCTTGCTGTTTCCACCTCGGAACTGGTTTCCTCTGCTTCTGAGACGGCTGCCTCTGTCGCAGAACTTGCCGCAGATGCCGCGGAGCTTGCTGCAGAGCTGCTGCCGGATGAGCCTCCACATGCAGCAAGGGAACCCATTGCCAGTGCTGCGACCCCAATCAGAGCCATAGACTTTTTCATTTTCATATGCTTCCTCCTTGTAAAACAGTGAAACTGTGAGTATTCAGGAACTGAAGCAGGACAACCTGAACAGTTCCCTGCGCAGATCGTATGATCCGCTGTATGTGAAGGAAATCAATTCTTTTTACTCTTTCCCTTTACATCCATCAAAACCGCCGCGACAATAATTACGCCTTTGACAATTTTCTGCCAGTGAGAAGAAACACCCAGGATATCCAGTCCATTTGCGATGACTGTAATCAGCAGGGTACCGACTACAACACCCCACGGTTTGCCGACGCCGCCAGACATGGAAACACCACCGACGACACATGCCGTAATGGCATCCATCTCGTAACTCTCGGCCGCGGTCGGCTGCCCGATCGTGACGCGGGATGTCATCAGAAAGCCACAGAGTCCTGCCAGAAAACCAGCGATCGCGAACGCTGAGATACGGATCATTGTTGTGTTGATACCGGCGACTCTTGCCGCCTGAAGGTTTCCGCCACAGGCATATACCCGACGTCCGTAAACTGTCTTCGAAAGCACGAAGGAGCAGATAATAATGACAACTACCAGGAAAATCGCCAGATTTGGAATTCCAACAACAGTATTTGCCGCAATCGCGCGATACTGGGCACTGATGCCTGTGATCGGCTTGCCGTTACACAGAAGCAGGGCAAGTCCTCTGACCGCTGTCATGGTACCAAGGGTCATAATGAAGGGCGGCAGATCTCCAATCGCCACGCCCACGCCATTGACAATGCCAACTGCCAGGCCACCGATCAGCGCAACAATCAACGCCAGAATCAGAGGTGCGTTTCCCTGACCAAGCATTGCCGCCAGAATACCGGTAAACGCGACGGTGGATCCGACAGACATATCAAATCCTCCGGAGATGATGACAAACATCATTCCAAACGCGAGTATGCCATTGATGGAGGCCTGCTTCAGAATATTGACCAGATTACTCGGTGAAATGAAGCTGTGCTTCAGCACTGTCAGAATGACCACCAGCGCAATAAAAATGACAAAGATGAAATATTCACACATCAGAGCACGCATGTTTTTTTTCTGTTCCATGATGTCTTTTTTTCTCCCTCTTATACTTCAATCGCGGATGCCAGTGTCATGATTTCTTCCTGTGAAAACCGCTCTCTTGGCAGTTCTCCCGACAGTCTTCCTTCCGACATAACCGCGATTCTGTCACAGACGCCCATCAGTTCCGGAATTTCCGATGAGATCATGATGACCGCCTTGCCCTGCTGCACCAGACTGCCGATCAGCAGATAGATATCTCTTTTTGCTCCGACATCAATTCCCCTAGTCGGCTCATCCAGGATGATAATATCCGGATCATTCAGAAGCCACTTTGCTATGACGATCTTCTGCTGGTTTCCTCCGGACAGATTCCCTACGATCTGTTCTGCGGACGGGGTTTTAATCTTGAGTTTCTCGATATATTCATTTGAAGCTTTTCTGGCCTTCGCCTTGCTGTAGAGACCCCTGTCGAGCAGTTTCCGGATGGCTACCATAGCGATATTGTCATTGACAGTTCCGGAGAGATTCAGACCTGTCACCTTTCGGTCTTCCGTGACGAGTGCCACTCCCTCTTTAATAATGTCCTGTGGCTGTCTTACATGCACCGTCTTTCCCTTGACAATGATCTCGCCCTCTTTGAGTTTGTGCATGCCGAAAATTCCTTCGACCAGTTCGCTTCTTCCCGCGCCGACCAGTCCGCCTATCCCAAGAATCTCGCCTTTTCTGACAGAAATGCTGACGTCCTTGACCTTGTTATCTTCCCGGACAATATGTTTTGCCTCAAATACGACTTCGCCTATTTCCGCTTCCAGCTTTGGGAACACATCTGTTATCTCACGTCCGACCATCATCTTGATCAGCTGAGGCTCATCGAGATCTGCTGTTCTGCCTGATCCGATGTACTGGCCGTCACGATAGACGCTGATGCTGTCGCAGATCTTGAAGATCTCTTCCATTCGGTGAGAGATATAAATAATGGCAACTCCCTGCTCCTTCAGCCTGCGGATATGGTCGAACAATGTATCGACTTCCCGCTCCGTGATGGCTGCCGTGGGTTCATCCATGATGATGACCTTCGCGGTTGTTGAAATAGCCTTGATGATCTCGATCAGCTGACACTGCGCGACTGTCAGATGCCGAAGCGTGTCTGTCGCGGATACATGAAGCCCGTATTCCTTAATCAGGCGCTCAGCCTCCTGTATCTCCGCCTTCTTATCGACGAGGCCTGATTTTCGGATCTCGCGCCCCACAAAGATGTTTTCATAGACAGTCATGTCCAAAATCGGATTGAGTTCCTGATGGATCATTGCCACGCCAGTGTCCATGGCGTCTTTTGGATTTGATACATGATAGGGCTTTCCGTCAAACAGAATTTCACCGCCCTCATCCTTCGTATAGATTCCCATAAGGATTTTCATGAGTGTAGACTTGCCCGCGCCATTTTCGCCCATCAGCGCATGCACTTCTCCCGGCTTTACCTGAAGTTGTACATGATCGAGGGCTTTGACACCAGGAAATGTCTTGCTGATGTCTTTCATCTCAAGAATGTAATTCATATGCGTTTTCCTCTTTATCCCGAGTGCATTCCGAAAACAATTTCCTCCGAAATCACCTTCCTTGCTGCGTGACTTTATTCTAGCAGGGAGCCTTTTATCCTCAAACTAGCAATTTTCACATCAGGGGGGACATATTTTGGACTTTCTTTTCAAGGGAGACAATTTTCAGGTGATTTGGATCTGGCAAGGGAAGTTGCGTAAAAACAAACGAGGGCGGCAATTCTGCGCATCTGCGCAGCTATTGCTGCCCCCCTGGTTTGCCGATGATTCATTTTGGAGCCGGCGATTTCTTCCGGATCTTCTAACGCGATCCGGTCTGCCGGTTTCTGATTTGCCGAAGTTCTTTACTGCAGTTTTTCAACGTTGCTCTGGTCAATCCATTCACTCTCTACATAGACCGTGTTGCTCTCCAGCTCCTCACCTTCGATCAGCTTAACTGCCGTCTCGATTCCATCCTGGGCGATCTGATATCCACTCAGTGTGACCGTCCCTGCCAGACGGCCATCACTTATGGCCTCTGCCGCATCCGCTGTTCCGCCGACACCCGTGACAACAATCCCGCTGCCAGCGCCTGCCGCATTGCCGGCGCCGATTGCCATCGCGTCATTCTCGCAAATGATTGCGTCCAGATCATATCCTGAGAGCCAGCTCTCCGCGGTCGACTGCGCTTTCGCCGTATCCCAGTCGCATGCCGCAGGATCAATCACCTGTTTGATATCCGGGTAATTTTTCAGAATGTTCTCATAACCTTCCATGCGCTGTCCGGCGTCGGAGTTGCCTGCGGGTCCTGTGATAATTCCGATATTACCTTTTCCATCCAGCAGATCCGCAACATGCTGCATTTCGATTTCACCTGCTGTGACATTATTGCCGCATACAAGACCTGCGATTCCATAACTCTCCCAGTCATTAATCGGCGCGATGACATTCATTACGACAATTCCCTTGTCTACAGCCGCCTTGGCTGCGTCTCCGCCTGCATCCGGATCAACCGGCTGGAACAGAATCGCATCATATCCTTCCGATGTGCACTGCTCTATCTGGCTGATCTGCGTCGCGGCATCGTGCTCAGAGTCGAGAATCGTCAGTTCCACGCCAAGCTCCTCCGCTTTTGCCTCCGCGCCCTCGTAAACCGACACCTGGTACGCGTCGGTGTTATGCTGCTTGATCAGAGCAATTCGATATGCGCCATCCTTAGACTCCGACTGCGTCTCCAAAGCAGAGCTGCTCCCGGATGCTGCGATTTCTGCCGATGAAGTGCCCGAAGCGCTGCTCGCTCCCGCGCTTTCTGCTGTCGATGATCCACTGCCACAGCCTGCAAGAAGTGATGCTGTAACAATGCCTGCCGTTACAAGTGCCACAATTTGCTTTTTCATTTGTTTTCACCTCGTTCAATCGTTTTTATAAGTTCTTGCTGTATTAATATAGCAGGGATCTCATTTCTATCAAACTAACAATTTTTGCTTCAGGGGGGTGAGATTTTGGATCTTCAAACGTGCCTGTTATACTGGTCTTTACTGCTTCTAAATTCTTTTACTGGTTTCGTCAATCCAATCCATCAGAAGACCCTCCCGGCAATGTCTCTGAAATCAATTTTGCAGCGCCCTTCCGAGATCCGGAGTTCAACCTCTGCGTCAAACGGATAGACGGCGGTCTTCTCCCCTCCTTCAAACCAGGTTACCAGCACCTCCTTTTTCTCCGGATCGATGATCCAGTATTCCCGCACGCCCGCCTGCTGATATTTCCGGTATTTCCGGACTCTGTCATGCAGCCGGCTCGATTTTGAGAGCACCTCTACGACGAAGTCCGGCGCGCCCCAGACTGTGCGGTGCCCCTCCAGATGCTCATCGCGGTTGCAAATCACAAGCAGATCCGGCTGGACCATCGTCCGGTTGTCACAGTCCAGCTGAACATCCAGCGGCGCCTGAAATACCATACAGGATCTGCCTGATTTCTCAATACAGTGATAGATCTGAACCAGCAGATGTGTCAGGATTCCCTGATGGGTCCACGAGGGACTGGCCATATCATAAAAATAGCCGTCGATCAATTCCACCCTGTGCTCATCAGGGATCTTGTAGTAGTCCTCTACCGTGTAAGGACCGATCTGATGGATCTGATAGGCGGGCACTGCTTCCATCACGATGCCCGTGTCCGGTGCCGCAGGCTGATATGTAAAATCATTCTTTCTCATAAGTGTAAATCTCCTTCCTGTAAAATAATATTAAGGGAATTGCGAAACTCTTTCTTTATATATTTCTTGGATATAAATTGCATGAATATTCAAACGGGCTTCCGAGCTGTAAACTTCTAAACTATACAATTCATATCTGCCAGAAAAATATTATGGTTATTTTACAGTAAAAATTCCTTTATGTCAATACGTTTTATGTGTAGAACAGTGCACGCACTCCGCCTTTCTCGGTCGTACTTAAGGCTCCTGCTGATTCGACCCTTCACGTCTCCGCTACTATCTCTTCCGTCGTCATTGTGCAGGCACCTCCTTCAAAATCTCGAAGGCCAGAGCCAAATAAAAAAAGGTCAGCAGAGAAATCTCCACTGACCGATATCCCTCCTATACCCCATTTTTATCCTCCGATCACTTCAGATACTCGTTAAAGAACCCTTCCATCTTATCAAACGGAATGTAATCCTTATCACCGCCGTCATACAAATCTGTATGCACCGCATCGGGAATGATCAGGAGCTCCTTGTTATCTCCCTTCAGAAGTTTGAAAGTATCCTGGCTCATATAACATGAATGAGCCTTTTCACCGTGGATCATAAGCACAGCGCTGTCAATCTCACCTGCATAGGTAAACAGCCTTGTGTTTGCAAGCGATGTACCAGCCTGAACAGCCCATCCGTCATTGGAATTAAGAGAACGGGCATGATAGCCTCTGTCAGTCTTGTAGTAATCGTAATAATCCTTCACAAAGAACGGTGCATCTTCCGGAAGCGGATCAACTACACCGCCTGCATTCGCATAACTTCCGGTTCTGTAGTCTTCTGTACGCTGCTTATTGATTGCTTCTCTTGCCGCTTTCCTTGCTTCTTTGCTGTCAGCAGAATCAAAATACCCATTGCCCGCGATGCGGGACATATCATACATCGTTGAAGTGGCAGTCGCCCTAATCCTTGTATCAATGCAGGCAGTCTGAAGAG
>JAFVEX010000048.1 GCA_017475785.1 Eubacterium sp.
ACCGCTCAGCTCCCGGGAGATTTTCCCGTCAAATGCGTCTAAATTTCTAGAAATACCTCCAGTATTCCTTCGAAATTTATCCTTTTTGGCGGAAAAATCTCCTCGGGATCAGACCGGCTCGAATTAATCAGTGTTTCCTTATGAAATAACTATACAGCAAAAAGCTCCGGATGTAAATATAAAATGAAACGATTCATGCTTGTGAAATAAGACAAAAAAGGAGCATAGAAATTGGCAATATTGGCTAAAAATGCGATTATATCGCATAAATGATTGGCTAGATGCAGGAGAAAATGTATATAATAATAGCATGAAAAATGAAACGATTCATTTTGCGGAGGTGAATATGGAAAAGAGTACAGGCAAGCGTTTATTAAAAAGAAGGACGGTTGTTTCAGAACGTCCGCTGACAAGGCAGATTGCAGACAACTGGCAATTGTATGTGATGCTGCTGATCCCGCTGGTTCTGACCATTGTTTATAAGTATATTCCGATGGTCGGTATTCAGATTGCATTTCGTGATTACAGGGCGAGCCGTGGTATGTTCGGCAGCGAATGGGTCGGACTGAAGTGGTTTGCCCGCTTCTTCAGCAGCCCGAACTGCCTGCGCATGATTAAGAATACTTTCTTACTTAGCCTGTACAGTCTGCTCTGGAGTTTTCCGATTCCGATCATTCTCGCGCTGGCGCTGAATCAGCTGCGTTTTAAGCGGTTCAGAACCACGGTGCAGACGATCCTGTACGCACCGCATTTTATTTCAATCATGGTTGTCTGCGGTATGCTTCACATATTCCTGAGTCCGTCAGGCGGACTGGTGAACCTGCTGCTTGGAACCAACATTGATTTTCTGTCTGAAGCAAGCGCATTCCGGACGATCTATATCGCCTCCGGAATATGGCAGGACGCAGGATGGGGCATCATCATCTATATGGCCACGCTTGCGGGCATCGACGCATCACTTTACGAAGCAGCGAAGATCGACGGCGCAAGCATGTTCCAGCGCATCAGAAATATCGATCTTCCGGCACTGATCCCGATGATCGTGCTGATGCTGATCATGAGCGCCGGAAATCTGATGAGCATCGGATTCGAGAAGGTGTGGCTGCTGCAGACCGACCTGAACAAAGCGACGAGTGATGTCATGGCTGTCTATGTGTATCAGCAGGGTATTGAACATGCCAAGTACAGTTACGCAACAGCGGTAGGACTGTTTACAACGCTGATCAATATTGTTCTGCTGATCGTAGTAAACCGGCTGGCAAAAAAGATTTCCGACGACGTCAGCTTTGTATAGGAGGTGCCGTATGAACACAACGACAAAAAAACCGCGCGGGATGTCCGAGCGGACAAGCGATATTATTCTGGTTGTATTCAGTCTGCTGATGGCGTTTCTGATCGCCTATCCGCTCTATTACGTCCTGGTTGCATCGGTATCCAATCCCTACGACGTATATGCGGGAAAGACATTCCTGCTGCCGAGCGGCTTTACGCTGGAAGGATATAAAGCAGTATTTGCGGATAACAATCTGCTGACCGGCTTCCTGAACAGTATTAAATACACGGTGATCGGAGCGATTTTCTCCGTCGTCATGATTTATCTGTCAGCGTACCCGCTGAGTGTCAAAAAACTGCCGGGAAGAAAGCTGTTCAGCATCCTGTTTGTCATCACGATGTACTTCGGCGGCGGACTGATCCCGACTTACCTGGTAGTTAAGAACACACATCTGATCAATACCATCTGGGCAATGTTCCTGCCGGGCGGCGTAGCAGTCGGAAACATGATTATCGTGCGAAACTATTTTGAGAACAGTATTCCGAAAGAAATGATCGAGGCGGCAAAGATCGACGGGTGCAGCAACTGGCAGACATTCTCGCGGATTGTCGTACCGCTGAGCAAGCCGATCATGGCGGTCATGGTTGTTTACAGCATGGTTGCGTACTGGAACGACTGGTTTACAGCGCTGATTTATCTTCCGGGATCAGATAAGGCACCGCTTCCGCTGGTGTTGCGCAATATTCTGATCAAGAGCTCTGTCACGGCCGCGCAGGCAAGCACGATCTCGGGCGGGTATGCGGAGCTGAACAAGCTGACAGAGATGATCAAGTTTTCGTCTATTATTGTAGCAGCGCTCCCGATGCTCATTATCTATCCGTTTGTACAGAAATACTTTGAGCAGGGAATGATGGCAGGCGCAGTCAAGGGATAAAGAGTGATCGGACCGTTATGGGAGGAAGACAGAGATGAAAGCAGGAATACGAAGGCAAATGGATCAAGGACGGCGGTCCTACAGACGAGGAGTGGGAGGCATATAAGAACACGCTCGTGAAGAAGTGCGGCATGGAGAAACTCAGGGATGCCTATCAGGGGGCATACGACCGGTATATTCAGAATGAAGAATCGTAATGGTTTTTATCGACTTATGACACGGGTCTTTGACCTGATGCTGCTGAATCTGATGACAGCAGTCGGCTGCATTCCGGTAATTACAGGCGGTGCTGCCGCCGCCGGAATGCACAGCTGTCTGATTAAGATGCACCGCGGCGAAGATCCAGAAATCATCCGTACCTGGCGGAAGTCGTTTCGTGAAAATCTCCGTCAGGGTATGGTGCTCAGCATGATTGCCGCGTTGATCATTGCGGATCTCTATGCCGTGCGGCAGATGCCGGCCGGCCGCAGAGAAACCTTTGGCGGTATCGCAGCTGCGGCAGGGCTGGCCGCCGCAGCGGTTTTTTCGTATGTGTTTCCTTTTCTCGCGAGATACAGAGACACTGTCGGCGGAACCATCCGGAAATCCGCAGGACTTGCACTGGTGTATTTTCCGAAGACAATCCTGATGCTGCTGATCGCGGCGGGAGCGTGTTTTCTGTACTGGTATTTCAATTTGTATATTCTGCCGGTCATTCTTTTGTTCGGACTGAGCGGTCCTGCGTACCTGCAGATGCTTATCTATGACCCGATCTTTCAGAGACTTGAGAAGCAGGAGGAGGAATAAATGACAGATTTAAATATATCGCTGCAGCATGCAAGGAAATATGAGAGAGAAGCAGCAGGGCGCATTGAAGCGGAAGAACGCCCTGCGTTTCATTTTACGCCGCCCGCGGGCTGGATGAACGATCCGAACGGGTTTTCATACTATCAGGGAAAGTTTCACCTGTTTTTTCAATATTTTTTCCGTATTCATCCCACTGGGATAAGATGCACTGGGGACATGCGGTCAGCGAAGATCTGATCCACTGGACATATCTGCCGGCTGTCATGGCTCCGGACCGGGCGTATGACAAAGACGGCTGCTACTCGGGGAGCGCGCTGGAGCTTCAGGACGGAAGGCAGCTGCTGCTGTATACTGGCGTCAGGATCGATCACGATGAGAACGGCGTGCAGAGTGAACATCAGGAGCAGTGCATAGCAGTCGGAGACGGAATGGACTATCAGAAATATCCGCTGAATCCGGTGATTGGCGGCGATATGCTGCCGCCGGACAGCAGCCGCGTTCATTTCCGCGATCCGAAGATGTGGGAAGAAAACGGCCAGATATACTGTCTTGCCGCAAACGCCCGCGCGTCGGATGGAAGCGGACGTCTTCTGATGTTCAGAAGCGAGGACGGGTTTAACTGGACCTTTGACAGGATACTCATTGAGAATGACAACCTGTATGGAAAAATGTGGGAGTGCCCTGACTACTTCCGTCTGGACGGGAAGGAAGTCATTGTTGTGAGCCCTCAGGATATGCTGCCGGAAGGACTGGAATTTCATAACGGAAACGGGACACTCTGCCTGATCGGGCGGACGGATGAAACAGGGAAGTTTGTGCCGGACAGCCTGCATTCGATTGATTATGGAATCGATTTTTATGCGCCTCAGACGATCATGACACCGGACGGCAGACGTGTCATGATCGGCTGGATGCAGAACTGGGATGCGTGCGCCATGCGCGGTCCGGAAGAACCCTGGGCAGGACAGATGTCGCTGCCGCGGGAGATTCATGTGCAGGATGGCAGGCTGTTCCAGAGACCGCTGCGCGAACTCGAACATCTGCGGAAAAACAGGATTGCCTACGATCACGTCGTTGTTTCTGACGAGGTTACGCTTGGGGGCGTAAGCGGGAGAATGGCGGATATTGAGATTACGCTGACACCTGCCGATAAAAAATACCTGTACCGCAGGTTTGATCTGTTTGTTGCGCAGGATGATGTTTACCGGACCGCGATCAGCTTTTTCCCGCAGGAATGTGTGCTGGAGATTGACCGGAAGTTTTCCGGGTCGAGAAGGGCGATCATGCACCGGAGGAAGTGTCAGACAGGAAGCAGAAAGGATGGAGTCATCCGTCTGCGTGTGATTCTGGACCGGTACAGTATTGAGGTCTTTATTAATGACGGAGAAAAGACCATGACGGCGACGATATATACAGATCTCAGCGCGGACGGCATTTCTTTTTATGCTGACGGAACGGCCTATATGGACATCGTGAAATACGATCTTGAGGCAGAACGGATCATTTCATTCGGGCGGTGACTGGTTCTGTCCCCGCCCGTTTCCTGCGCGTCAGTTAAGGCAGGTGTATCAGCCGGTTGTTAACCAGCATTGCGATGCGGAAGGTCATGGCATCATCAAACCGCCTGATATCAAACCCTGTGAGATCGCGGATCTTTTCCAGACGATAGATCAGGGTGTTGCGGTGCAGGTACAGCGCTTTGGCAGTATCAGTGATATTCAGGTTGTGGCTGAAGAAATAGTTGATCAGTGTCAGGCTGTCTGCATCGAGATCGCCCAGGGGATTGTGTTTGCCGAATGTTTCAGTGAGAAATGAGCGGCACAGATCAGGATCCAATGTATAAATCAGCCTGCCGAGCCCCAGCTTCTCATAGGAAATCACGTAATTGTCCGGTGTGAAGACCGAACTGACAGACAGAGCGGTGACAGCCTCGCTGTATGCGCGTGTGAGTTCTCCAAGATGCGCGGCCGGCGCGCCGCAGGAGACGCGGACGGGTGTCAGAATTTCCGAACGGAGCGTATCGGCCAGTATCTGAGCCAGGCCGATTACCGTTTCACCGTCCGCCAGTTCGCGCACGACGACGAAACGAGTTCCGCTGACTGCAAAATGGTGATTTCCAAATACTTTCGAAATAATCGCAGAGGTAATCTGCAGCGCGAGATCCATATCTTCTTCCGGAACTTCTGCCAGCAGGACTGCGCGCGACATGTTGAAGTCAAGGTGCCGCTTCCTCGCTGCAGAGGCGAGGGATTCAGGCGCAACTCTGCCGGAGATGACATCCTGCAGAAAAAGGGTCTTGTCTTTTCTGGGCTTTGTCAGCGTCTCAATATGTTCCAGTTCGCGCAGAAGCAGCTGCCCGGCCATTTCGGCATTCGGACCCGATGTCTCCAGGACAGACGATCCGTCCGGCAGCTCAAAGCAGAAGCAGCCGTCATTCACATCGGCGGCTTTTTCTTTTCTTAAGATACGCATGGACGAACCTGTAATATCCCGGATATCTTTTATAATCTGATTCAAAGCAGCCGGAGCAATCATATCTGGTCTCCTTGTAAAATATCATAAAAATTTCTTTGACGGCTGGATGAGTGAACATGTTCGTGCTCAAGAGTTCTTTTTGACTGACATATAAAGATCGTACAGAAACGACCCGGTTTTCCCCTGAGGCGGATGTGATTCCGCGCCGATTTCAAGAATGTGGGACTGGCATGCGTTAATAATTACAGTCCCGCTTGTGTGGGTGCGCCGCCGCCGGAAGCTTCCGTATGCCCTGTGTACATGCCCGTGCACCATGTAGGCGGGGCACCAGTTTTCCAGCAGGTTATTGAAACAGTCAAAACCGCGGTGCGGCAGATCGTCCAGATCGCCCCAGCCTTTTGCAGGTGCGTGGGTGACTAAGAGGTCAAAGCCGTTGCGGAGGCGGATCTGCGGCGCCAGACGACGGATCCTGCCGCGCATCTGATTTTCCGAATACTGATCCATTCCCGGCTTATACCGCATGGATCCGCCGAGTCCGATAATCCGCAGCCCGCGGAAATCATAGATACTGTCTTCAATACAGGTGCATCCGCACGGCGGGTTATCGTCGTAATACCGGTCATGGTTGCCGCGAACATAGAGCAGCGGACGGTTGATCATGGTAACCAGAAACTGCAGATAATCCGGATCCAGATCCCCGCAGGAGATAATCAGATCAATCCCTTCCACGCGACTCGGCGAATAATAGTCCCACAGGGCTTTATCCTCTGTGTCAGAAACAAGCAGAAGCTTCATGCTTATGAAAAGATCCTTTCTGTGCCGCAATCCCGTCACGGCCTGTTTGCGGTTCCGGCGATTCCGTTGACGGCAACCGATTCTCTGGCGCTGCCGGTGAGCTGATCAACCTCCGGAATTGTGCCGATGATGTTGTCATTCAGCCAGTCCATCGTAATGATTTCATGCTCTGTCAGCCGCGGCGAATCGGCAGGCTTGACCAGACCGCTCTGGCTGTGCAGTTCCCCGTCGAAGGGGTTCAGGACATCAGTGATTACACCGTTTTTCAGTGTCTGCACCAGCTTGACGGTGTAGTATGAGAGGCGGCGGGAGAGAATTACGTCAATGACGCCTGCGGACATGCCCCACCAGAAGTTCAGCGCCTGATCCTTTTTGTTCAGGGCTGGCGCGTTCCAGGCACCGCTCAGCAGTGACTCGACGATCTTTTCGTAATAGACACCCCAGTCGTGGACGGGCATGGCGAGGTTGAGCAGACTGCCGCTCTCATCATACTGATAGATGCCGTATTCTCGGCCGCCCTTTTCCGGCCGGACCATTTCGGGTCCGGACATGACGGATATGCCTTCTTCATACATCGTTTTGTGCCAGTCGTTGTCTTTTTCTGCAGACCATTTCAGATAGATTTTTGCCTGCGGGTCGATCATGGCCGCTCCGATGGCAAAGGCATTGATATCCGCTATGGTACCGTAGACCGGCATTCCGGCCTGATAACCGATTCTGTGGTTTGGCGCGCAGCACGCGGCCAATGCGCCCATCAGGAACTTTGCCTCGTACATCCTTCCGTAAAACGTGCGGACGCTGTGGTACGGCATATTGACAGAGCAGTTCAGAAACTTCAGCTTCGGAAAGCGGCCGGCCGCACGCAGCGCCATCGGCATCTGCGACGGAGAGACCGTGATGACCAGATCATCTTCATCAGAAGCTGCGGCTTCGACTGCACTCTGAAACGCTTCTTCATTTCCACATTGATCAAATCGGAGCGTCTCGACGGCGCCGTCAAAACAGCGGCCCAGATGATTTCTCCCGAGTTCATGCCCATAGACCCATCCGGAATGCTCAGGCGCCCTGTCGTACAGAAAGGCTACGCGCAGAGGATGCGCTGCCGTATATCGCGACGCTTTTATCAGTTTGCTCAGAGCGCCGGACTTCTCGGGCAGACTGTCGGGTGTGTCGACCAGCGC
>JAFVEX010000049.1 GCA_017475785.1 Eubacterium sp.
ACCGCTCAGCTCCCGGGAGATTTTCCCGTCAAATGCGTCTAAATTTCTAGAAATACCTCCAGTATTCCTTCGAAATTTATCCTTTTTGGCGGAAAAATCTCCTCGGGATCAGACCGGCTCGAATTAATCAGTGTTTCCTTAGAACAGGCAGGACGCTGCAAAGGCTAAACCAGCAAATTGCGAAACGTCAGGTTTGTTTGCAGAATGCTCAAAACAATAAGAATGAGGTGCCGGAGCCTGAAAAACGCTGACACCTCCACGGATTGGAGACAGATACATGGGAATCATCCGCGCGAGAAAGCTGGGATTTGATTATTACGAATATCATGAAAATGCAGATATTCCGGAGGTGCGGCGGGCGCTGCGGGATGTGGATCTCGACATTGAGGAGGGATCCTTTATCGCTGTACTCGGGCATAACGGCTGCGGAAAATCCACGCTGGCCAAGCAGATCAACGCGCTGCTGGTGCCGACAGAAGGGACGATGTGGATTGATTCCATGAACACGGCTGAGGGTGATGATCTCTGGAAGATCAGGCAGGAAGCCGGAATGGTCTTCCAGAACCCGGATAACCAGATCATTGCGACGGTTGTCGAGGAGGACGTCGGCTTCGGACCGGAGAACATTGGCGTTGAGACAGACGAAATCTGGCAGCGTGTCGACCGGGCTCTGGCGGATACGGGAATGGTTGCCTACCGCAAGCATTCGCCGAATAAGCTCTCCGGCGGGCAGAAGCAGCGCGTCGCGATTGCCGGGATCATGGCAATGAAGCCGAAGTGCATTGTACTGGACGAACCGACGGCGATGCTTGATCCGAACGGCCGCAAGGAGGTCATCGCCGCAGTCAGCGCGCTGAACAAGCAGGAGGGCGTCACAATTATCCTGATCACCCATTACATGGAAGAAGTTGTAGACGCAGATCAGCTCTTTGTCATGGATGAAGGCCGGATAGTAATGAGCGGGACGCCGCGGGAGGTTTTTGCGGACGTTGAACAGCTCAAGGAGCTCCGGCTGGATGTTCCGCAGGTAACGCTTCTGACACATGAGCTGATACGCTCCGGACTTCCCCTGAGAGAGGGTGTTCTGAAGAAAAAAGAACTGATCAGGCAGCTCTGCGATTTGCGTGGAGCCGGGGAAAATGCCGGGAAGAAACCGGAAGGAAAATTATCCGGGCAGGAGACTGATCATGTGCCGGAAGAGCCGGGCAGTCCGAAGATGGATAAGAAGACTGATCATGTGCCAGAAGAGCCGGATGGTCTGAAGGTGAATCAGAAGGAAGTCTCATCGGGCGGATCTCTTGCGCTGGACGACGTTTCCTATGTATACAGCAACGGCACGGCCTATGAGATTACTGCCCTCGACCACGTTTCGTTGGAAATACCGCAGGGGCAGTTCGTCGGAATTATCGGACATACCGGAAGCGGGAAGTCCACTATGGTACAGCATTTCAATGCCCTGATCCGTCCAACGTCCGGGCGCGTGCTGTTTAACGGACAGGATGTGTGGGCAGAAGGTTACAACCGGCGTGAACTGCGGTTCCATGTAGGAATTGTTTTTCAGTATCCTGAGCATCAGCTCTTTGAGACAGATGTTATATCAGATGTCTGCTTCGGGCCGAAGAACCAGGGACTCAGCCAGGAGGCGTGCCTGGAACGCGCCAGACACGCGCTGGAACAGGTGGGCGTGCCGGAAGATCTGTACGACAATTCCCCGTTTGAACTGTCCGGCGGGCAAAAACGCCGGATCGCGATCGCCGGAGTACTGGCGATGGATCCGGATGTTCTGATCCTTGACGAGCCGACGGCAGGACTCGATCCAAGAGGCAGGGACGAGATATTTGAAGTCATCAAACATCTGCAGGAGATGCGCAACATGACGATCGTGCTCGTTTCCCACAGCATGGAGGATGTGGCCCGTTACGTCGACCGGCTTATCGTCATGAATGAAGCGAGGAAAGCATTCGACGGGACGCCCAAAGAGGTGTTCGCGCATTACAGAGAACTGGAGACAATGGGACTTGCCGCGCCGCAGGTGACCTATATCATGCATGAACTTGCAGAAAAGGGATTTGATGTGGATCTTCAGGCAACGACAGTCGAAGAAGCCAGAGACACGATTCTCGGCGCCATGTGGGGAAAATAAAAAGATATGCTGCGTGAAATTACAATCGGCCAGTACTATGAGGCAGATTCCATCCTGCACAGACTGGACCCAAGAGTAAAGTTAATCGGTACGCTGATTTATATTGTTTCGCTGTTCCTGTTCCGGAGCTGGGGATATCTTCTGGGGACGGCAGTTCTGATCATCCTGATCGTACTGTCAAAAGTACCATTCAGGTTTATGGTCAAAGGCCTTCGGCCGATCCTGATGATTTTGCTTTTTACCATGGCGCTGAATGTGTTCCTGACGCAGGGAGACATCATCTGGAAGTTCGGGATTCTGCGGGTGACTCGGCAGGGACTGATTCTGGCGGGGAAAATGGCAATCCGTCTGATTTATCTGATTCTGGGCGCGTCACTGATGACACTGACCACGACGCCCAACAAGCTGACCGACGCCCTGGAGCGTCTGCTCAGACCGCTGAAGGTGCTCCATGTCCCGGTGCACGAAATTGCCATGATGATGTCTATCGCGATGCGGTTTATCCCGATCCTGCTTGAAGAGACAGACCGCATCATGAAAGCTCAGATGGCGCGCGGGGCAGATTTTGAGAGCGGCGGCATCATCCAGAAGGTCAAGTCCATGGTACCGCTCCTTGTCCCGCTGTTCGTCTCCGCATTCCGGCGCGCGAACGACCTCGCGCTTGCGATGGAGGCGCGATGCTACCACGGCGGAGAAGGGCGGACCCAGATGAATCCGCTGCGGTACAGGAGACGCGATTATATTGCGTTTGCTGTCATGCTGGCGTATCTGGCCGCAGCCATCCTGATGCGGGTGGTGCTTCGGTGGTAAATTGAAGTTTGTCGGGATCAGCAGGGTGACGAATTCAGTTTCCTCGTCTGCCCGCGAAAAGACCATCGAACCGCAGACTAACCGTCTGTAGGCGTGCGGCCAATTCGTGAAAAGCGACCACTCATTGCCCGCACGCTGACAGACGCTAAGCCTCCGTTTCTCCGATCTTTTCAGCAAGGGCATCCTCGGAAGCTGA
>JAFVEX010000050.1 GCA_017475785.1 Eubacterium sp.
AGGATGTGACGACCTCCGGCAAGTCCATTGAGGAGACCGTGCCGATTCTGCGCGCGCAGGCAGACGTTGATATCAGGGGTCTGATCGTCTCTTTGAACCGCATGGAAAAAGGAACAGGAGAGAAGGGCGCGCTGTCCCAGATCAGAGAGAAATGGGGATTTGAGGCGAACGCGATCGTGACCATGACAGACGTGATCGAATACCTCTCCTCCGCGGAGGGCAAGAACACCGGGCTGCTGGACGCTGCGCGGATGGAAGAGCTGAAGGCGTATTACGAAACCTACGGCGCGGAAGAATATCAGGAGGCCTATAAGCGGGTGTTCGGGGGCTGAGGAGCGGATCAGAACAGATCAAGCTGCATCTGTAATCCCGAGGAGGAGCAGATAACAATGGCGAAAAACAGATATACATTTATCAAAAAGGTCGCGCCCGGAGCGAAGGTATCCATTATTTTTGCCAGCATTTCGCTCGGTATGTTTTTGATCGATATCATTCTCTCCTACGCGTTCGGCGGGGCGGGCGGCCCGGTCATCGGCGCCCTGGGACTGTTTGCGCTGCTGACGGCACTTTACGGATTTGTCAAAGGACTGCGCGCGATTTCAGACCGTGGCACAAACTACCTGATTACTGCGCTCGGCACAATTTACGCGGGCGTCATGAGCGTCGTGTGGATTGGAATGTTTTTTCTCGGCGTTTCTTGAAAAAAGGTTTATTACATAAAACGCTTCCTTAACAAAAGTGCAAGGGGAGAGGAGACAGAGATGGATCAGGACAGACTGGACCGGCAGATGAATTTCATTCTCGAGATTGATCAGGAAAAAAATATATTGCGCCAGACGCACCTCTCCCGCGGAGGACGCAGAGAAAACGACGCGGAACACGCGTGGCACATGGCGATCATGACCTGGCTTCTGGCAGAGTACTCCAATCAGGAGATCGACGTCGCAAAGACAATGCTGATGACGCTGGTACATGATCTCGTAGAGATAGACGCCGGAGACACCTATGCGTATGACACCGCGGCCAAGGAGACAGAAGCCGCGCGCGAGCAGGCGGCGGCAGACAGGATTTTTGGGCTGCTTCCTGCCGACCAGGGCAGCAGACTCCGTGAAATATGGGAAGAATTCAACGCATATGAGACACCGGAAGCCCGGTTTGCGCATGTGATGGACAACCTCCAGCCAATGCTGCTGAACAATTCAAACGGCGGCGGAGACTGGAAAGAGCACGGTATCCGCCGCTCCCAGACAGAGCAGAGAAACGCGCTGACCCACACCGGGTCGGAGGAAATCTGGGCATATATGAAGAAGATTTTAGACAAGAATGAGGCGGAAGGAAGTCTGCTGCACGGATAGGGAACTGCCAGAATGACAGGGATGACAGAGAAGTTGACAGATGACAGGGATGACAGGGAACCGTCCCCTGTCACAATTCCGCAAGAACAATCGCCTGTCACCCATGGGAAAAGGAGAAGCATTTGAATCAATTGTCCGAGATAGAACAGGAACGATATGAATTAGCTCTGGAGCGGCTGAAGGAGATCGCGGAAGACGGGCGGAAAAATGGCGCGGAAGACCACGCCGATGCCGACCCGGCAGCGGCTTTTTTTGCCCATGAGGCCGCGTTTCTGGTCCGGATGGAAGCGCTTCGCGCGGAGCTCGCAGAATCCCTGCGGACAGAGGCCTTTCCTGCGGAGGCCGCAGAGTCAGTGCGGACAGAGAATTTTCCCGCAGAGCCCGCGGATTCCAGCCGGCCGGAGGTTTCTCTCGCGGAGCTGCAGGTGCTGAACCGCAGTCTGTACGAGGAGGTTCTGCCGGAGCGGTATGCCACTTGCTACGGAAACCCTTCTTATGCAAAAAAGTTGTTTGGTGAGAACGGTCAGGTGATCGGGTTTGTTTATATGGAGCTTCGCGGAGCAGTGGTTTACGCGTATGAAAACCGCCGCTGGGACATGCTGATCCTGATGGAACTGCTGCTTTCTGTATACAGCAGTTTCGCGTCGGCGCGCGAGGAGGGACAGCAGCCGGATCCGGCTGCCCTGCGGCAGGAGATCTACTGGTATGCGTTTGATTACTGCCAGGATTTTATGCAGAACCGCGTGCGCGAGACGCTGGATCCGGCGCAGTCCTTTGCGGCGGATATCATCCTGCGCGGTGATCTCACGGATCCTGCGTATCTCTACAGGTTTGGCGAGTATATTACAGAAAACGAGCTGCGCACAGCCAGGTTTCTGGCTGATCTTTCTGAAGAACAGATCGACGCGATTGCCCGGACGTGGACTGAGGGATATCGGATCGGATTCGAGGTGGCAAAGAAGGATCTCTCTATCAAAAAAACCGTAAACATCCGCTGGCGCCTCGGGTTTGAGCGGGTTGTGCGCGCGGCAGCCGGGCAGTTTGCCAGAATGGGTCTGCAGAGCGTCTTTTATCGAAGCGCGTCGCACATTGTCAACAAACATGCCCATGTGCGGGTCGGATGGTACGGCGCGGTGCCCAATCCGCAGTTTGAATACGACCACCGAAATGACAGCAGTCTTTATCTGGATGACCGGTTTGTGAGCCATCGTCTGCAGGCGCTGCAGCAGGCATATGAAGGAGAAAAGGAACTGGCGGCTGTTCACGGCGGCCCTGCGGTAATGGATGTATTTGGAGAAATTCCATTTACGCCGGAAAACAACGCGGACGCGCCGGTGCTGTCAGAGAAACAGCAGAAGCTGGTGGCGCGCTATCAGACAGAAGCCGGACAGATTACGAACCGGTATATTAAAGGAGAGGAACGCAGCTTTACCATCATTGCGTATCCTGTGCCGGACATCGGTGATCGGTTTGAGGAAATTTTCCGGGAGACGATCCGGATCAATACACTGGATTATCAGATGTACCAGCAGATTCAGCAGAAGCTGATTGACGCGCTCGATACAGGGGTGTCCGTTCACATCACAGGAAGAAACGGGAATGAGACGGATCTGACGGTTGCGCTGCATACGCTGGAGGATCCCGAAAAGCAGACCAATTTTGAAAATTGTGTAGCGGATGTCAACATTCCGGTGGGGGAGGTCTTTACTTCCCCGCGGCTGAAAGGGACGAGCGGACTCCTGCATGTCCGCCGGGTATATCTGGAAGGGTTTCTGTACCGCGACCTGAAAATCCGCCTGACAGATGGAATGGTTACGGACTACAGCTGCGCAAATTACGAAAACGAGGCGGAAAACAGGCAGCTGATCGAGGAGAACATCCTGTTTCATCACAAAACGGTTCCGATCGGGGAGTTCGCGATCGGCACAAACACGACCGCATATCAGATTGCGCAGACATATGGGATCGCGGATAAGCTGCCGATCCTGATTGCGGAGAAGATGGGCCCGCATTTCGCGATGGGGGATACCTGTTACAGCTTTCAGGAAGACATGCCCGTGTTCAATCCGGACGGGAAGGAGATCATTGCCCGGGACAACGAGTGCTCGCTTCTTCGGAAAACAGAGCCTGAAAAGGCATACTTTGGCTGCCATACAGATATCACAATCCCATACGATGAGCTGGGCAGGATTGACGTCCAGAGAGAGGACGGAAGCCGGACGGCCCTGCTGGCGAGCGGGAGATTCGTCCTGCCGGGAACCGAGGCACTCAATGAGCCGCTCGATGAACTGGTATCATGAACTGGTATCATAAACTGGTATCATGAAATCAGAATACGCCGGAACAGGCACTTGTGTGATTCAGCCGTGTTTGTTAAAATGTTATCCGGATACAGAGAAAAACTGCTGCGCGCAGACATTACCTGACAGACAGCAGAAACGGATGGTATCTGTGAGAAAGCGATTTAGATTTGACTCATTATAAAGCACGACATCTAAGACAGGAGGAATACAAGATGGCAAAAGTAGGAATCGTTATGGGCAGTGACTCTGATATGCCTGTCATGGCAAAAGCTGCCGATATGCTTGAGAAATTCGGAATTGACTATGAGATGACAATCATCTCGGCGCACCGCGAGCCGGACGTCTTCTTCGAGTACGCGAAGACAGCCGAGGACAAAGGATTTAAGGTGATCATCGCAGGCGCCGGCATGGCGGCGCATCTGCCGGGTATGTGCGCGGCGATTTTCCCGATGCCGGTTATCGGAATCCCGATGCACACCACCTCTCTTGGCGGACGGGATTCGCTGTATTCTATCGTCCAGATGCCGAGCGGGATCCCGGTCGCGACCGTCGCGATCAACGGCGGCGCGAACGCGGCCATTCTTGCGGCAAAAATTCTCGCGACATCTGACCCGGAGATCCTGCAGAAAGTGAAAGATTACGCGGCAGAGCTCAAAGGACAGGTCGAGGCGAAGGACGCGCGTCTGCAGGAAGTCGGCTACAAGAATTATTAAAGAAGCGCAGGTGTACCAGTTTCTGATAAAGCTGTTTAGAAAACATAAGCAGAGCAGGAGGTTTCTATGGATTACAAAAGTGCCGGTGTTGATATTGAGGCCGGATACAGATCGGTTGAATTGATGAAAGAATATGTGGCGCGGACGGCACGTCCGGAGCTGCTCGGCGGACTCGGCGGTTTTTCCGGTGCTTTTTCCATTGAGCGCTTTAAAGAAATGGAAAAGCCCACCCTTGTGTCGGGAACAGACGGGGTCGGCACCAAGCTGAAGATCGCCTTTCTGCTGGATAAGCATGACACAGTCGGAATCGACTGTGTGGCTATGTGCGTGAATGATATCGCTTGTGCCGGCGGCGAGCCGCTTTTCTTCCTGGATTACATTGCCTGCGGCAAAAATATTCCGGAAAAGATCGCGGATATCGTCAAGGGCGTTGCGGAGGGCTGTGTGCAGTCCGGTGCTGCCCTGATCGGCGGTGAGACGGCAGAAATGCCGGGATTCTATGATATCGATGAGTATGATCTTGCCGGATTTGCGGTCGGCATCGTAGATGAGAAGGACATGATTACCGGCCAGTCGCTCGCGGACGGCGACACGCTGATCGGCATAGCTTCCGCCGGCGTCCACAGCAACGGTTTTTCCCTTGTGCGCAAGGTCTTCGAGATGACGCCGGAAGCGCTGGACAAGTACTATGATGAGCTGGACGCAAAGCTTGGCGAAGTGCTGCTCCGCCCGACGAAAATCTACGTGAAGGCGCTCCGGAGCGTCCGCGAGGCAGGAATTCAGATCAAAGCCTGCAGCCATATTACAGGCGGCGGTTTTTATGAAAATGTGCCCCGCATGCTTCCCGAGGGCATGCACGCGTTTATTCAGAAAGACAGTTACCCGATCCCGCCGATTTTCCGGCTGCTGGCAAAGACCGGTGAAATCGAGGAGAAGGTGATGTACAACACCTTCAATATGGGAATCGGCATGGTTCTCGCCGTAAGGCCGGAGGATGCAGAGGCGGCGATGAAGGCAATCAGACGCGCCGGCGAGTATCCGTATGAAATCGGTGCCATTGAGCGCGGCGAAAAAGGAGTTACGTTATGCTGAAGCTGGCGGTGCTCGTGTCCGGAGGCGGCACAAACCTGCAGGCTATTATCGATGCCATCGAGGCAGGGAACATCCGCGGAGCGGAAATCCGGGTTGTGATCAGCAACAACCCCGGCGTATACGCGCTGGAGAGGGCCAGAAAGCACGGTATTGAGGCCAAGGTCATTTCTCCAAAGACGTTTGAGAGCCGGGAGGCATTCAACGACGCGCTCCTGGCGGCGGTACAGTCCTATGATGTCGATCTGATCGTGCTGGCAGGATGCCTCGTCATCATCCCGGAGCAGATGGTGGACGCGTACCCGAACCGGATTATCAACATCCACCCGGCACTGATTCCGTCCTTCTGCGGAACCGGCTATTACGGTCTGAAGGTGCACGAGGCGGCGCTGGAGAGGGGCGTCCGGGTGACCGGAGCGACGGTGCACTTTGTCGATAAGGGAACAGATTCCGGACCGATCATCCTCCAGAAGGCGGTTGCCGTGCAGGAGGGAGACACGCCGGAAATTCTGCAGCGCCGTGTCATGGAAGAGGCAGAGTGGATCATCATGCCGAAGGCGATTTCGCTGATCGCGGAAGGGCGCGTCAGCGTAGAAAACGGCAGAGTCAGAATCCATTAATCCTTCTTTTGTTCCTGAAAGAACGTTTTTGAATAGAAGCAGAAAGGACTCAGAGATGAAAATATTGATCGTGGGCAGCGGCGGCAGAGAACATGCGATTGCGTGGAAGGTCGCGCAGAGCCCGAAGGCAGATAAAATCTACTGCGCGCCAGGAAACGCAGGGATCTCAGAATACGCGGAGTGCGTGCCGATCAAGGCGATGGAGTTTGACAGGCTCGCCGCGTTCGCGCAGGAAAACCAGATTGACCTGACGATCGTAGGAATGGACGACCCGCTTGTCGGCGGTATTGTCGATGTGTTCGAGGAGAGAGGACTGCGCGTCTTCGGACCGCGCAAAAACGCGGCAATCCTGGAGGGCTCCAAGGCGTTTTCCAAGGATCTGATGAAAAAATACGGCATTCCGACCGCGGCATATGAGACATTTGATGACCCGCAGGCGGCGCTCGATTATCTGGAGACAGCAAAATTCCCGATCGTGCTGAAGGCGGACGGCCTTGCCCTGGGAAAAGGCGTGCTGATCTGTGAGACAAAGGAGCAGGCGGTCGACGGCGTCCGCCAGATCATGCAGGACCGCAAGTTCGGAACGGCCGGAGACAAGATGGTAATCGAAGAGTTTATGACCGGCCGGGAGGTGTCGGTGCTCTCGTTCGTAGACGGAAAAATCGTCAAGACAATGGCCTCCGCGCAGGATCACAAGCGCGCGAAAGACGGAGACCAGGGGCTGAACACCGGCGGAATGGGCAATTTCTCCCCGACACCGTTTTACACGGAAGAAATTGACGCGTTTTGCCAGAAGAATATCTTCCAGCCGACGGTCGATGCCATGGCCGCGGAGGGAAGGCCGTTTGTCGGCGTGATTTTCTTCGGCCTGATGCTCACAGAAGACGGCCCGAAGGTGCTGGAGTACAACGCGCGTTTCGGAGACCCGGAAGCGCAGGTTGTTCTGCCGCGCATGAAAAACGATATGCTTGAAGTCGTAGAAGCCTGCATCGACGGCACGCTCGACCAGATTGATCTCCAGTTCACAGAAGACCCATGTGTCTGTGTCGTACTGGCGTCTGACGGGTATCCCGTATCGTATGAAAAGGGATTTCCGATCCGCGGCCTTGAGAACTTCAAAGACAAAGAAGGCTATTACGCATTTCACGCGGGATCCGCGTTCAACGACGCCGGCGAGATTGTCACGAACGGCGGCCGCGTCCTGGGCGTGACCGCTCTCGGAAAGGACCTGAAGGAAGCCCGCGCGAACGCCTACAGGGCAGTCGACTGGGTCGACTTTGACAACAAATATTACCGCCACGACATCGGAAAAGCGATCGACGAGGCGTAAAACCCCTGTTCCCGCGTTGAACACCGGAATCGATTGAAATTCATCTTCTTTTAAGAATCAGGAATCTTTGCGCATGATAAATCAACGGAAGGCCGATTGCGACCTTCCGTATCTTTTTCCTCCAGGTCATGAAACCTCAACTGCTGGTTGAATGACATCTTCCCTCGCGTGTGTTAATGTAAGAAAATCAAGGAAACACTGGAGGGAGCGCCGATGAAGATGCTGGTGACGCAGGCACTGGACGAGAGAGATCTCCTGGTGAAGAAAATACGGGACAAAATCACAAAGGCAAGTTTTATTGATGTAAAAAAGCGGAACGAAGTAACTGTTCTGAACAGCCGGGTGGAACTGGATCAGTTTGAAAAACAGGCGCTGGCTTCTTTTCAGCAGATCGGTGATCTCATCGACAACTATACCAGGATTGACGCCGCTATCATCGCCTCGAATGCCAACACATGGATCGAGACCTCTTATGGCAGGTTCACTGTCGCCGCGGCTATCGCGCTGCGAAGCAGGCTGGATGAAAAAGGCAGTTACGCGGACGAGGGGACATTTGAGGAAAACCTCTGCTGCAAGATGCTAAGGGAGTACGAAGCATGTGTCCAGGAGGCTGAGCGGAGGAACAGGCAGCTGGAAGACGCGGCAGAGCGCATGCGTCTTGGAATTCTTGGAAAAGAAAATCGCACAAAAGACAGAAAATCGATGGATCTCGTAGATGCCTATGTTTACGAGAACACATCGGAACTGATCGATCCCCTCGGCATCCGAAAGAAAGCTGAGGATATCGAGGAGCGAAACAGGAAGCTGCTGTCAGAACTGAAAACACAGATCAAAGTATCCAACGCGACAACGATGATTGAGGTTTGATATAAGATAAAAAGCAGTGTCTGCAGTACGAAAACCCCAGATTCGGTTCAGTAGATTTTTTGAAGGGTGAATGGTTAATCAATGTAAACACTGTCGGTTGACCTGTGAACCGTGAAGCAGGTGCCGAAACGCACCGAAATCCATGAGTCTGGTTTGGCGGGGAATCGATTGGCCGGGGGGTATCCACATGGCTGTACTGCAGGCATTCGATTATTCTTCAACACAGAGGCACCTATGAATTTAGTCGTGCGGGAAATACCAAAGACAGTTTTTACATGGGATTTGGAGAGCGCTGAATTAATCCTTTGCCTCTCACAATATTCAGTGCTTCCGTGGCGGCTACCGCTGAAGAATGGAAGGCGTGAAATGAAAGAAAGAACAGGAACAATAGGAACAACAGGAACAATCCGGAGGCGGTATCCCGTCAGGCGGATGAATCTATCTATAAATATGGAGAAGACGGGCGAGAACATCCGGCGTCTGATCCGCTCCGGCGGATATACCGTGCGTGAAATCATGGAAATAACCGGGATTACCGCGGAACAGACAGTTTACAAGTGGTACAAGGGAAAATCAATTCCATCTCTGGAAACACAGATTATCCTCTGCAGGATTCTGGGGATACAGATCACAGACCTTCTTGTGATTGACGAAGAACCCTGCGAGCCATCATGCCGCCTTGGCAGCTACTTCAGGCAGCTGCAGCCGGCTGCCTGAACCGGAGGTTGATGGATCCGCAATTCACCTCACAACGTGGGGCGGTGTCGTCTGTGAACAGAAAAGAAGAGGATCACACTATGGCACAAGAGCCATGTTGGAGATCCTCTTTTTTATATGGGTGTGGGATCCGAAGTCTGCTGGCAGTTTTTAGTCTGTAGTTTACAGGGATTCCGCAGCTGCACGAAAAATAAATAGGATACAGAATGGGCGAAATAAAACAAATTGTTGCGAATCCTGCTCTATGCGCTTATTATTTTATTAATCTGTCTGATCCCAATGATCATCCTGACGGTAATTGAGCGCGTCGTTTATGGATAACATCAGAGGGACGGAGCATTATGGAATCTGAAAGGAGAATCTTATGGCATCATTACTCTGGTTGTTGATTCTCATCCTTGTTTTTGGAGCGCCGGCGATTCGCAGGCGTATCAATCAGCAAAAAAAGGATCAGGATAAAGACACATCCTCCGGCGGCAGCCCATTCGGAAACGGAAACGGCAGCCCGTTCGGAAACGGAAGCGGCAGCCCGTCCGGCAATGGAAGCGGCAGTCCGTTCGGCAATGGAAGCAGCTCGTTTGGCGCCGCCGCGAACGCGGGTCAGGCAGACGGCGGAGCAGAGGGGACAGAGCAGGCACAAAAACGATCCGGCAAAAGAGACAGGCGTGCCCGCCGCACAGGCGGCCGGCCAGGTTTTCCGATCGGTAAAGTGCTGCTCGCCGCGGTGATCGCGGTTTTCGTGCTGATGGTTGCGTTTGGCTCTTTTTACAGCGTCTCAGAGCAGGAGAATGCTGTTGTGACGCAGTTCGGCAAGATTGTGAGAACCGACACGGCGGGGCTTTATTTCAAAGTGCCGTTCCTGCAGAGTGTGCGCATGGTTGATATCACGACCCACGGCACAGGGGTCGGCTACACGGTTTCCGACACGGGACAGAATATTGAGGACGCCGGCGACGGAATCATGATTACGTCGGATTTCAACCTGCTGAATATTGACTTCTATCTGGAGTACAAGGTCGATGACCCGGTCGCGTACCTGTACAATTCAGAAGACCCGGAGGGCATTCTCAAAAATGTCGCGCTCGCCAGTATCCGCTCTGTCGTCTCAAATTACGCAGTCGACGACGCGATGACGACCGGCAAGAACCAGATTCAGGCAGACGTCAAGGAGACGATGATGCAGGAGCTTGATGAGAATGACATCGGTCTGCAGGTCGTCAACATTACCGTGCAGGATTCCGAGCCGCCGACGGATCAGATCAAGCAGGCCTTTAAAGCTGTCGAAACGGCGAAGCAGGGAGCGGACACGGCCAGAAACAATGCCCTGCAGTACCAGAACTCCCAGCTCCCCAGCGCAGAGGCGCAGGCGGACAAAATCGTTCAGGACGCAACTGCGGCCAAGGAAGCGCGCATTGCGGAGGCGACTGGCCAGGTTTCCCGGTTTAACGCGGAGTATGATGAATATATCAAATATCCCGAAGTGACGAAGAAGCGCATGTTCTATGAGACGATGGAGGACATTCTTCCAGATCTGAAGGTGATCATTTCAGACGGCGGAACGGAGACGCTGCTCCCGCTGGACAGCTTTTCCGGAAATGGCACAGATGACAGTTCCGGCAGCGCTGACAGCGCGTCATCAGCCGGATCTGCCGGCACATCATCCGGAAACGCCTCATCAGGCTCCGCTGCACAAGGCGGCACGAATGGAGGGAATTAAAGAAATGAAAAAGAAAATCATTGCTGTCCTGTTCGTTCTGATTGTTGTAATACTATTGTTGACGGCGCCGTTTGTCGTCCATCAGAAAGAGTTCGTCGTCGTCAAGCAGTTCGGCCGTATCGTTCGAACAGTGGAAACGCCGGGACTGTATGTGAAGATCCCATTTATCCAGACAACCCAGCGGGTATCCACAGCTACAGTACTGTACGATATTCCGGCATCTGATGTCATCACAAAAGACAAGAAGAGCATGATCGCAGATAATTATGTGCTCTGGAAGGTGACGGATCCAAGCAAGTACATCAAGACGCTGAACGCCATCGGCGAGCGGGCAAATGAGCGTGTGGAGGCTGCCGTTTACACATCCGTCAAGAGTGTTATTTCTTCCATGTCGCAGGATGACATTATTGCGGCGAGAGGAGAGAAGCTGACCGAGCTGATTACCACCCAGGCGAACAGCGGCATGGACGGCTATGGAATCTCCATCATCGAGTCCCAGATCAAGATTCTGGACCTGCCGGAGGACAACAAGGAATCCGTCTACGAGCGCATGATCTCTGAGCGTAATAACATCGCCGCGTCCTACAAGGCAGAAGGTGATGCTGCCGCCCAGAAAATCCGCAATGAGACGGACAAATCGGTTACGGTCACGCTGGCGGAGGCAGAAAAAGAGGCCGCGGTGCTGGAAGCTGAAGGAGAGGCAGAGTACATGCAGATTCTCTCTGATGCGTACAGTGATCCGGATAAAGCGGATTTCTACAACTACCTGCGCGGCCTGGATACCATCAAAAAATCAATGGTCGGAAAAGATAAAACACTGATCCTGGATAAGGATTCGGATCTGGCGGGGATTTTGTACGGAAGCACGGACATCACCGGTGAACAAAATTAAACCGTGATTCCTGAATTGCTGTAAAGCACCTTTATTCAGCATCTTTGAGCAGCTCGGCCACGAGTTCCGCTCCCTTTACAAGCTCCCGGACGGTGGTGTACTCCTCAGTGGAATGAACCCGCTCCATCCCGCAGGAAAGGACAATGCCTGTCATTCCATGCAGCATCAGGATGTTGTTGTCACTGCCGCCGAAGGTTTCTTTGGTCTCGCCGGGAAGGCCGAGTCGCTCGCAGGCGCGCAGGAACCGCTGCACGACGGGGTGATCTTCCGGCACATGGTACGTGACCAGGTGTTCGTCTGCCGCGAAGTCGATCCGCGGGAGATCCGGATCCTGTGTCTGGTGTGTGCGGCGGTATGCCGCGCACACCTCCTCGAATGCCTGCCGCACCGTGGCGATCGTCTGCCGGGCCTTTTCGTGATCATTGCTTCGCACTTCACCGGTCACGACGCAGAGTTCCGGGACGATGTTGGTTCCCTTTCCGCCTGAAATGCTGCCGATGTTCAGCGTCGTTCCGGCGTCCAGATGCCCCAGCTTCAGCGAGGAGACAGCCTGGGACGCCAGGTGAATTGCGTGAATGCCGGCCTCCGGCGCAAATCCGGCGTGCGAGGCCAGCCCTTGGACGCGCGCCTCAAATGAAATGAGAGACGGAGCCTGGACCGCCGCGCTTCCGACATCCCCGGACATATCCAATACATAGATCTCCTTTGCCTGAGGCCTGCTGTAGTCCCATGCCTTTGCGCCCTTGCCGTATACCTCTTCGGCAGCCATCAGGATCACTTCAACAGAGCGGTGCGGAATCCGCGCCTCCACGAGGTGCCGCACACCTTCCAGAATCTCCACGACGCCGCAGAGATCATCTCCGCCGAGGACTGTTTCAGACCGGCTTGTAATCACACCGTTATCGTCAACAGAGGGCATTTTGCCGCGCGAAGGCTCCACCGTGTCAGTGTGCCCCACGAAACAGATCGGATCCCCGGGCAATTCCCCTTGCAAAAACGCATAAAGATTTCCCGCAGTTCCGCCGATTACTTCTCCGGCGTTATCTTCTTCCACCGAAAACCCGATCGACCGCAGCTTTTCGGCCAGGCGATCCGTAATTTCCCGCTCGCCATAGCTCGGCGCGTCAATAGAAGCAAGCGCAAGAAACTCCTCCAGAATCCGTTCTTTACTGATCATATATTGCTGTCCCTCCATTCGCCTGCAGCCATGAGAACCACGGCTGTGTCTGTTTCCATAACTGTATCACATTTGTCAAAAGTCTTCAATTGCGGCCGGATTACTGCCGTCAGGTGTATTAATTATTCAAAAAATCAGGCAGATATGCTATCATTACCATAACAAAAATTGTTCAGAGAGGAGCAGATCATGAACAAATCCTTCAGAAAATGGGTACTTATCAGCTTTTTCACATTTATGCTTTTCTGGGCAGTGCCGGTCTCTGCCGCAGCTTTCAAAACCGTTCATACAAACACCAGCTGGCCAGTCAGCAGCCGGAAGTCCGGAGGCGCCGTGTTTTCAAGCGAGTACACCTCATCCGGCACAATCCTCAGAGCGCAGAAGAGCGGCAAAACAGTCACCATCACAAACAGTTTTAATGGCGGCACTGTCATCAGCGACGGAAAAACCGCGTACTACTGCGCCAAAACATCCGACAAATGGTGTCTGTATAAAGCAAATGTGAAAACGGGCTCAAAGAAGAAAATCGGTGTTCTGGCAACATCGGGTTATAATATTGATCTGGCCGGAATCTATAAGAATCAGGTCTACTACATTATCGATGTGCCGGAAGGCACGTTTGCAAAATTCAGCTTAAAGAACAAGTCTGCCAATAAACTGTCGTTCGGCAAAACAGTGTCGATCGCCAGGCAAACAGGAAAATATTTTGTTCTCGCGGACGGAACAGGCGCGGGATATTCCTATCTGGGTCTCTGGAATGCTGCTTCAAATAAGTTCAAAACCATTTCCAAAAAGCCGGTTATCTGGTATGAGACATCCAAATATGTGTATTTTGTGGAGTATAAAAAGTCAGGTTACTATTTTGGCCAGTCCGCCGATATGCTTGTAAAACGATATAAGCTCTCCAACGGTCAGAAGAAAACGATCACCAAGTCGTTCAACGGTACGGGAATCAGCCAGTTGACAGCGAAATACGTGAAATACTACACAAGCAGCGGAAGCCAGAAGACAATCCGGTGGTGATGATATCCTTTTAAAAAAATTTTTTGAATAGCCTTTCTTGATGTAATGACGAAGTAGGGAGAATATGCGCAAACCACGCTATAAAGCAGTGATTTTTGATATGGACGGCACGGTTCTGGACACGCTCGAAGATCTCAGAATCGCGATAAATTACGCAATGGAGCAGACGGGGCACCGCCATGATTATACGGCAGAAGAGACGAAACTGTTCTTTGGCAGTGGAATCCGTGTCGCAATCCGGCGCGCGTTGATGCTGGAAGCGGGGCATCAGATCACGCAGGAGGTGCTGGCGCAGGAAGCGGAGAATCAAATCACGCAGAATGTGCAGACAAGGGAGGCGGGATCTCCCTGCCATAAGGACTCCTGCTCGGAGCAGGAGAAGATCCTCGCGAAGTACACTCCTTATTACGAAGCACATTGCAGGGATCACACGATTCCCTACGCAGGAGTGAATGATCTGCTGCACAGACTCCGCGCGGCCGGCATTTTCACCGCTGTCGTCTCGAATAAACCCGATCCGGCTGTGCAGATTCTGGCAGAAGCGCAGTTTCCGGATGGTTTTGCGTTTGCCGCGGGTGAACGCACAGGGATCCGCAGAAAGCCGGCGCCGGATCTGGTTTTGCAGGTTCTGCGGCGCTTTGAAATTCAGCCGCGCGAAGCGCTGTACGTCGGTGATTCCGAAATAGACATCCAAACGGCAGAAAACTGCGGCATGGAGTGTGCCGCAGTTACTTGGGGGTTTCGCAGCCGGACATTCCTGGCACAAATGCATCCGTCCTATATGGTGGATTCCTGTGAGGAGCTCCTGGCGGTTATCATGGGGAACGATGTGACATAAGCGTGCATCCACATATCAGCTTTTAGAGTCTCAACAGAAAAGCAGATCGTCAGTTCAGGAAGATGATATTTTCGGTCTGTTCTTCCTCTGCCGTAGGCTCAAAAAGCGTGGCATGCTCATAATGTGTACCATCGCCGAACCGCCGGAAGGCTTCATCCATTGCCTCCTGCAGAATGGATTCAGGATTTTCACCGACCAGGTCAAGCCTCTGCGCACAGAGATACTCCGTCTCGCGTATTCCATAGAAGCGGTTGCAGAGCGCGCGAATATAACCAAATCCAAATGAATCGTCCAGAATGTCACCGCCCGCTGTCGTGACATAAATCAGACGATTTGCCCTGCAGAGGCCATATGGTTCACCCTGCTCTGTGTATGCAAATGTAACCCCGATGACAGTCACATTTTCCATAAACACTTTCAACAGGGAAGGAAATGACAGGTCCCAGTACGGCGCCGCGATAATTATTTCATCAGCTGCGGCAAACAGCTTCGCGTATTTCAGGTGATCCGGTTCGCAGCTCCCGCAGGAAACACATTGTTCACGCTGCAGGATAGCATTTTCATCCACGGGATAAAGAGATTCTTCATAGAGATTCAGATGCGTGACAGTTCCATCCAGATAGGACAAAACCGATTCCGCCAGGCGTCTCGTGCGGGAATTGCTTCTGGCGCATGCGTCAATATATAATATACTTTTCTTCATTGTTCTTCCGTTATTAAATATGTTTCCACTCATAAGGTGATAAATCCAAGTAATAATAATCCACTACACATTATGCTTGTTTTTTATCATAACGCTGTCCGGGAAAGCAGGCAAGCATCCCGCAGGAAAGGAACCCCTCAATGCGTCTCGACAAGTATCTGGCAGATATGGGACTCGGCACCCGAAGTGAACTGAAAAAAGATATCCGTGCCGGAGCCGCGATGATCAATCAGCAGGTCGTGCGCGATCCGGGCACCGCGGTCAGTGACGCGGATGAAGTCGTTTTCCGGGGTGCTCCTGTCATGTATGAGTCTTCTGTATACTACATGCTGCATAAGCCGGCGGGCGTCATCACCGCCACCAGAGACAGCCGGGAGAAGACCGTCCTGAATCTTCTGCCCGACCAGGCGCGAAAAGATCTGTTTCCCGTCGGACGGCTTGACCGAGACACAGAGGGACTGCTGCTGATTACGAACGACGGCGCGCTCGCGCACCGCCTGCTCTCACCGAGGCACCATGTGGATAAAATATACCTGGCGGTTGTTAGCGGCGAACCAGTTTCAGAGAATGAAATTGCTGCCTTCTTGCAGGGTATTACGCTGGAGGATGGCACAAAGTGCCTGCCGGCTGAGCTGGACTCTTTGAATTCCGAGCTGGCTGAGCGGTATATGCCAACAGATTCTTATGAATCTTCAAAAGGATCTGCAGTGTCAGAAAAAGGCAGCCCGGTGACTGAAAAAGCCGGGGCAGCTTTCGATCTAGCTGTGCCCGGCATAGCCATGCTGCATGCAGAAGAACACAGACAGAGTCTGGCATCTGTACAAGTCACCATCCGCGAGGGCAAATACCATCAGATCAAGCGCATGTTCCATGCAATCGGGAGAGAGGTTCTCTACCTGAAACGCATCTCAATGGGGTCTCTGGTACTTGACCCGGATCTGCCGGCCGGCGCCTGCAGACGGCTGACATCCTCTGAAGTTGCGGCATTGAAATCTGTAGGAATGTCTGCTTCTCCGGACAGATGATCTTACATTATCGTTACATTTTTCCCAGCATTCGCCTTTGTAAATATTTTACGATATTTCTTCAAAAGAGATTTGTTTGTCTTCTTACTGCCGACTTTTACCTGAACAACCTTTGTTTTTGAACCCTTCAAAGAGCCATTGACCGATTCCGTCAGCATCTTTTACAGAAAAAACCAGCTCCTTACCAGTCATAGATGCATTGCTCCGGGCAAATTCTCAAGATCGGTTAATGTGTGCCGATGCCCATGCCGGCTATCCGTAACATAATGGTTATGCTCGTGTTCGTGAATTACCGTATGCGAATGCGTTGATCCTTCATGTGTATGCGTGAATGTATGATAATGCTGGTGGGCATGACGACGGATCAGCGTGTCCGCAACAACGAGAGCAGAGCCGCTGATCATCACGATCAATGCTGCAATATACATCCATGACAAAGATTCCCTCAGGAAAACGAATGACAGGAATGCTCCAACAAATGGCGCGACTGCATAATATGCACTTGTTTTTGCCGCGCCGAGAACACTCTGCGCGCGTACATAAAGAAAAATACTAAGTCCATACGCAAAGAAGCCAAGTATAAGCGCGGCCGCCATGTAGGCAAATCCGGGCAGGATCTCCCTTTTTATAATGGCTATCAGGAGAGAACCCAACCCGGAGAATATCCCTTTAAGGACAACTATCTCATAGGTGCTTTTTGATGAGATGCTTCTTGTGCAGTTGTTCTCAAAGCCCCAGCATACTGTTGCAAGAAGGACGAACAGCGAACCATATGAAAACTTGAAGCTGTCCGATCCTTCAAGTGAGAGCAGAACGCTTGAAAGAGTTATCAGAGCAATCGCGCCCCATAGCCTTTTTGTAACCACTTCCTTAAAAAGAAACAATGCAATAATCGTTGTGGCAACAATTTCAAAGTTTCCCAGCAGAGACGCATTTGCCGAAGAGCCGCAGCTTATTCCAAGCATCAGAAAAATCGGTGCGGCTATATCCAGTACAATCATCCCTGTCACAAACGGGAAGTCCCTCTTTGAAAGCTTCTCGTATGTTCCTTTGTCTCTCCTGTTAAATAGTGATAACAATCCTATGCCAATCCCCGCACCCAGATAAAGCAGAGCCGCCATCGTTGTCGGTCCCACCTTCTGCAACAAGATTTTTGAAATCGGAACATTTATGGCATAGAACACAGCCGCTAAAAAGGCATATAGAATCGCTCGTATCGGTTTTTTGTCCATACACTACTTCCTTATCTCATATAAGAACAAGCAGCACGATCAAAATTCCCACAGGAACTAAAAAACAGTGCTATTTTTAAAGGGGCGAGTCCTCTCAGACCCCATGCTTTTTCTGTTGTCATAAATAACCTCTGCCATAGCAGTTTTCTAAGATGAAAGAAATCTGATTAATGTTATGATAACAACGCCTGTAAGAAATGGCAAGGCAAACTCAACTTATCAACGTCTCATAAACTCAGAATGATCTATATCAAAAGCCTCTGCATTCCTGTACTTGAGAGTATTCGGAGCTTTGGGTTTGAGTATATCTCCGATTCGATCCCGTTCTTCTCAAGGGTGGAAATGACTTCCTCCATAGCGGTTGCGGTGCAGCCGTGCTCATTGGGACTGCCGTTGATAAAAAGTACCTTTCCCATATCTGTACCTCCAAAATGATTCTTTACACCGAGTGGCTTTGGTGATTATCGCAACGTGACTCTTATAAAAACAGGATTATGATCCGACCAGCGGAATCCGGTATCAATCACATCACATGCTTCCACTTCGAGATTTGATGAATGAATAAAGCCGTCGACCGTTACAACAAAATCTCCCGGCTCATAGGGCTTGTCCGGATTGCGGCAGCTGGCGACCGGTGTTTCCGCATTAAAAGGTGCTGCCAGCTGGATATCTTCTGTAAAGAGATCCATGTTCACCGGTTTTGCCCAGTTGTCATCGAGCGTTCGCGTTTTGAAGATTTCCGGTGAATTCCCGAGCAGATCGCGATTGAAATCTCCGCCTGCCAGGCAGTAATTTCCGACGTTATATTCGGCCTGCATATCCTGCACGAGCATGTCCAGCTGCGTCTCTGCTGTCTCAGCCTTTGCAGTGTAAGCGGACAAATGATGATTGTATATGATCAGTTCCCTTCCATTTTCAAGCAGAATTCGTGCTTTGGAATAACAGCGATCCAGATCCAGCACCTTTGAAAGACCGGTTTCGATCGGCAGACTCCTGCGCACAGCACCAGTGATCCGGTATTTGGAAAACGTCATAATGCCGGCCCGATTTGCTCCGTGCGGACTTGTAAATGGATACAGCAGGTAAGGACTGTCGTAATTCTGAGCAAACAGGTTCTGATACGCGGCAGACGCTTCCATTCTCGGCACGATGATCGTACGCTCATCGACATGATACGAGCGAGTCCCGTCAATATCCACTTCCTGAATCAAAGCAATGTCGGGATCCACTGACGTGACGACATCCATGGCACCGCTCAAATTCTGATACACGGCTTCCTCTGAAAACGCACGACTCTCTTTTCCACCATCCATGAAAAATGTATAGTCATCAGAATAAGCTCCGAATCCGACATTGTAAGAAACGATCGTCAAAGTCTGCCCGTCAGGCACCGCAGTGTACTTTGAATTTCCTTCCGGCATAAGCTCCAGGTTATCTTCGAGGCGGTAATAGCTCGCAAATACATACAGAACGTAAGCTGCCGCCGCTATGATTACCACGCCGGCCAGAATACAGATCATCATTAAAACCGTTCGCTTCTTCCGTCCTTTGGCCATATTCCGTTCTCCCAACTGCAATGCATTTTTATCTGAGTAAATATCTCTCATCAGTTTATTCCTTGATCTTAAATTTTTTGTCCTGGTAACGAATCATGTCCTTGGTCGTAACACACTCATCTCTTCCATATTGCAGCGGCATTTGAACGAACCATGAGTTCTTCAACAGGGATCCCAGCCGGACAAATATCGTGACATGACATGGACTTGCCGCATCCCTCAAAGAAGGTCTTCTGATAATGCTCAAGTATTTCTTTACGGTGCTCTGGATTCTGCTCCTCATCAAGAATCCGAAACACATTTACAGGTGCTGCTGAACCTGCAAAATCACCAGAAAATGAAAAATTGGGACATACCTCAAGGCAACACCCGCACATTAGGCACCGGGCAGACTGATAGCGCTGCTCATGTGTGTAATCCGTCAGGAAGGCTTCACTCTCCAGCCAGACAGCCATCTTCTTCATATTGTCAAAAATGACTGACCTGTCGACGATCAGGTCTTTGACCACCGGGAATTTACTGAGTGGCTCTATGATAATTACATCCTTCTTTATCGAGTTTAAAAACGTCGAACAGGCAAGTGCCGGAAGACCGTTTATCCGCATTGCACACGCACCACATTTTCGTACCATGCACCCGCATTCCCATGCGATACTTTCCGTTTCTTTCCCGGTAGTATCGGTCAGTGGAGTACGGGCGTTCAATGCGTTCAAAGCAGCAGCCACCGAGCCACCCTGATCGCCTTCATACGCAAACTCCTGCCAGTAAGGCATTGAATCCTTGTCTGATTGTCGTTTGATCCGAATAACTCTGGTCAACTCTGCTTACCGCCTTTCTGGTACGTGTTCAAACGTTATACCAATTGTCGAACCATCATATCTCGCAACAGTTGTATTTTTGAAGTCCTTGTCATTGCGATTGGGATAATCCTCTCGATAGTGAGCTCCGCGGCTCTCACGCCTTGCCAAGGCGCTTTTCAATACCGCTTGACCCAGCAGAGAAAGGGTTCCTTTCATCTGCTGTATTTCTTCAAGTGCTGACATAAGGGTAGCTTCATTCCTGCCAACTCCGAGAGCATTCAGTAAAATCCGGTTCAAATGTGCTTTCTCTTTTGGAGAAAACTCCGAAGATACAGGCTGCTGCACATCGAGCGGATGACATCTGTTTTCTGCACATTCTTTACAGGCTGCTTCGGCAGCCACCTTTCCGCCATAAATTGCCCCGAGCAGAGAATTGCCTCCCAGGCGGTTCGCACCATGATATTGAGCGCAGCATTCACCGGCTGCATAGAGGTTCTTCACGTTGGTCCTGTGCTGTCTGTCGACCAAGATACCGCCCATAAAGTAATGGATGCCAGGATAAACAGGAATAGGTTCTTTCCGTATATCCTTATGCAGATAGGTCAGGCAGTCGTCAACCAGTCCGGAAAGGGTTCTTTTGATGATTTCCTCCCTGATTTCTGTCATATCCAGATAGACAGGACTGTCCCGACAGACACTCCAGATTTCTCTGGCAGTGATATCCCGCGGCATCAGGTTTCCAAGTGGAGGGTACTTTTCTTCCATGAAATACCATGGTTGTCCATCCCTGTATGCAAACAGACGGCCGCCTTCTCCTCTGGCCGCTTCACTGATCAGCATCCGTTTCCCTCCGATTTCAACAGTGGTGGGGTGATACTGAATCATTTCCAGATTGGCCATCGGAATCCCCTGTCTGAACAACTCTGCAGTTACTTCTCCCGTATTTGCGAGGGAGCCCGTGGTATCGCCAAACAGCCCGTGAACCCCCCCTGAGGCGATAATCACTGCAGCACCTGTAAGCGACAACGATTCTCCAGTGAAATCATCACGAATCACACACCCAAAACATTTGCCTTCATTCAAGAGCAACCTTTGAAAACGGTGATGGAAAAATCGTTGAATCTTTCCATCTGCCTCTGTTTTTCGTACGGCATCAATGAATGCTGTCATCACTTGCTTTCCGGTATCGCTCTGTGCAAAGGCGGTACGCTTCTTCTTTTGTCCGCCGAAATTCCTCAAGTCGATATCTTCATACCCGCAGGTGTTAAATTGGACGCCGATGCTTTGCAGCCATTTGACCAATTCAGGCGCAGCATGTGTCATTTCCCAGACGGCTTGGGGATCTGCCAGCCCGCAGCCTGCCTTGATTGTATCCTCGTAATGCTGCCCGGGGCTATCGTCCTCACCCTTCGTGTTAAGAGCCGCATTGATCCCGCCTTCCGCCATCACGGACTGCGCCCGTTCAGACGGCATGGAAGAGATCAGTTTCACGTCGCATCCTTCTTTCACCGCCTGCAAGGCTGCAGACATTCCTGCAAGTCCTGCGCCGATAATGATGATCGTTTTCCTCATATCTGCTGCCATCCTATGTAATAGATTATCGTTGCGCCTGCAAAGAACAGCAGAAGCACCGACAGGATTAGATATATGTCGCCCCGCCTTTCTTTGTATTTCAGAATTCCAAGGGACACCAGCAACGGGCGGACGTTTATAAACAGATGCACAAACAAAGCCGCCGTCAGCAGCAGTTGAGTTATAAGTTTCACTGTTGTGAAAGGAAACAGAATATATATGCCATCCTGTAATCTTCCAAACAATCCAAGGTGAAAGAAAAATAAGACCAAAACAGCAAGACCGCTGGCGCGCCTTGCCCAGAAGACAGCGTTCTGTCTCAAATAGTGTTCGCCGTTTTTCTTTTCTGTACGCAGAGTCTGTACTGTTAGGAGAACTCCTATCACGGTGTGTGCTATCAGAATCAGCACACCGATCCATGCGAGTATTTTTCCGGCGCTGCTCCCGACACCGAGAAGCATAAAGCTGCCCATAACACCGTGAATCAGAAAGATGCAAAGAAGTAAAGCGGACAATACTGCATTGATTTTTCTCATTTTTCCGTTTACCTCATTTCTGAACTGCTTACCACTATATAGTCAGCGTTCTCCAAAGCAGTGAGATCCAGTAAGTCTTCCGACGCAAGAAACACCTCATACCTTCCGCTTAAAACCCTGGAACGAAGCATCGTATCGCTGTATTTTTTGAAAATCACGCTGACGCCTGTTTTCGCAAACCGGTTGCAGAGTGTTTTCGCATATCGAACCAGCGCATAATCCGTCTCTGAAAGATAGACAGTGATTGGTGTAATCGAAGCAACCGACAGATGATCGGACTCACCTGAGAACACTCGTTTCAGCTCATCACGCAATGAATCACTGTCCATTCCATTCATGGAGTAGTTGATGCAAAAGACGTAATTGCCTTCCAACTGCACCTTTGCCTGTTCTGTTCTTTTCACCTTGGGCGTGGCACCTGTAAAGGCGTCCACGATGGAAGGTGGGGAATGCAGCAACGCTCCAAATCCTGCGAGTATGACTAAAAGAACAGCCGTTATGATCAGTTTACGCTTCAAAGTGCCTGTTCCTCCCTTCCGCTTGTTTTTCGTTCCGAATTCCTGTACTTCCATTGCTCACGCCCGGTATCATTTCTCAAATCAAAACGTCTTTATTTCCGCCAGTCCATAGCTTATAAGAAAGCCATTGAGAAATGAACGCGAGCCATTGACAAAATACACAACTGCCCCGAGCAAAATACCCAGCACAATTGCTGCGGCCACTTTTTCTTCACACTTTCCAGTGTGCTCGGATTTTTCTTGTCAGGGATCTTGCCCAAATCAATATACCGCTCCACAATTGCAGGATGATAGCTGTATACTCTCCTGGCGGGCTCTTGTCTCACCTGCGATCAGATAGCCAGATGAAACAGCACGCAAAGCGCCACGGTCCATAGACAGTGACTGCAGCCACGGCGAGCAAAACGATACATGCCAGAATTCTGACTCTCCCGTGGTCTTTTATTTTCGATTGACCTTTCAGTTATATCTTAATGGGTAAGCCTTCCGGTTCTCTTTTCGGTTTTGGCAAAAATCAGGGCCTCATCATATGAACATCCATGTTCTTTCGCGTATATCAAAATTGCTTTGTCCAGATACGGATATTTGCGCGGATTTACAAATCCACGATTGGCCTCCAACCATGCCCTGTGGTAAAGAGCTTTTAAATTGTCATCTGTGATTTCAAATATGTCCATATACTTTTCCTGCCTTTACATAGAGTAACTTCACCAGATTTCAGTTAAAACACATCAAACACTTGCCATCTCAAGATACAATCTGTAAATATCAACATCATCAGTTGCAAACAATATACGCATAGGGCAAAATGTATTCTCTCGAACCCATTTATTTACGGCTTTATAAATGATGGAAATGATTGTCCGGGCTGTTTCTTTGCTTTCATTTCCATCTGCCTGGATACAACGGAATAAGATGCTCTGGTGTTTATCCTTCTTTGCCGCATTCATGGCTGACATATAATAATCCGAAATCTTTACTTGCGTCTCTTCAGACAAACAATCATCCTTCATACCCGAGAGATTTACCGCGTCTATTCTGCATTCAGCACTGACAATTGCGGGATTCTTATATACCGCCTCAATACGAAAGCGCGGATTGTAATATGACTTCATAATCGCCAAAATATGTTCCTTAAACAAAGGGAACCCATGCACACGATCTCCACGAAACATGTAATTGCTGTCTTTTTGGACAAATCCGTTTTCCATACCGGGATTGATGACGAGCCCATCACTTCCGCTAACCAGTACCATCTCAAATAGTTCTCGCAGATCAATTTCACTTGGTATACCATCGGCTTCTGCACTGATCTTGTCAAATCCGGTATATACAACATAATGGTTCGTACCTGAGGGTGGATATGTCATCATGCTAACTCCGTCGCCGCCGTCCGGTTTCTTCATTTTGATTAGTAAAACCTTTGCATGATGACACATACGAATCCTGAAGGCCTCCATCACTGGATAGATGGCTTTATTCTCTTTTACATCCCAAAATGCTTCGATTGCCTCCTCAATCATCCTGTTGGAAGCTCCCATCATCGCCTCCGCCAGATTGTTGTTCAACATTTCAAATAGTCTCTGTCTGGAAATATTCTCCATAGCCATTATCCCCTTTGCATTACTGTGACTGCCTATCTGTTATTGTTCCATCATAATTCAGAGGATCGGGCAAAGGGTCGCCTCTGTAGCGACCAGTGCTTCGTATTCATTCGAAAGCAAATGATCGCATCCTGCTTCACTATGTAATTCTCGAATAATTCTCGTAGTAATGGTGAAAACCATCTAACCCTAATCAGTTACAACCACCCGCCAGTATCAGAATAATTATGATTATTGCAAACACCAAAAAACCACATCCGGGCCCTCCGCCGCGATTATTGCGCCTGCCAGAGCCGCGATCTTTCAGCCCGGAATCAATCAACTTCATATCAAACAAGTAATCCAGAAAATCAATATTTCCATCGCCGTTCCAATCGTTATCAGAATAACTTCTGGATGGTTATGCGTCACCATAGTCACCTTCGCAGAAAGTCCTTTTGCATCTTCCAGACTGCGTGCTGCATATCCGCAGGGGTCTACCCGCATTGCCGAACCGTTCCCGAAACTGTCATAGGGCTGTGGATCATCTGCGAAAATCCATCTATAAAAATTTCCGCCGTAGCCGGCATTTTTGTAAAGTCTTCCGAGTTCCTGCATACAAGAAACAGCCTTTACAGACAGATCCGCAAAATCTTCTGATGATTCCAAAATTGCCTTTGCAATCGCAAGCGACATGATGCTGTCATCGGTAGGCTTGCACCTCTTATGAAACAGTTTTATTTTCTTCGACTTGTAATTATTCCATTCAAACCGTGATCCTGCGATATCACCTATAATTGCTCCGATCATATCATTATCCTCCTGTGAAACATATTTCATCTGTTCTATGAGGATACTTTATCAAAAAAGCAATCCAATTCAGTTGCTTACAAGGCTACTTATCAATTCATTACGCACGAAAGTGCATGTTCATAAACATGCAAAGATCTATCATCAAACAGAACCTACCTGTCCCTTTATTTCAATTTTCTCAAGATATTTACTTGGAGCAGAGCCTCCGATTTCTCTGTTTGTACTGTATGAGAGAGGTGTCTTATTAACAATGCTGTTCCACATGGCTCTTGGATATCCCTGCTTGATACAATAGTCTTTCGGGAAAATATGATGGATATCTATATATTCGGACTTGTAAACCGTAAAATCCATGTCCCGCCCACTTATAAAATCCTTACAGTGGTTCTGGAGCACTAAAGCCATGATTCCCTTATAAGCGGCAGACTGTCTGGACTGCATTGACAGTAATCTAAGTGGATTAAAATATGACTCTGCGCAGGTTTTTGGAACAGCTTCATCATCTATTACCCAGTCGACAACTTGTACAATATCATTAGGAATGAACATTATCAACACTGATACCGGCCCTTGCATTCATCTTCTTAATCCTGAACTTCACTAATCACGCAACTACCATCGCGTTCTCTGTTATCGACGTGATTGTCCTCATCAATGCTGTCCGCGTCTTCCGGTCAAACAGCTTGACAAAACTGATCGGCTTATCAAAAGGCGGCTTCTGCAGCGTGGTAATATTTTCCATATATCATGCTTGGTGGCAACAATATCATTATTGGTCTGGGTCTGTGTGTTGATCGTATCGATCAGGGTGTCAATTTCTGTGACCAGCGTATCCGTATCTTTTAATGCCACGGTTTTTGCCGGTTCTTTTACCTTTTCTGCGATCTTTTGCAAATTCGAGGTGATCGCGGTCTCCAGCTGGGCTACTTTCTTTTCATATTCTTTAGTATCTGCCTTTGGAAAGACCTCTGTCAGGTTCGCCTGCAGAAGCGTAAGCAGCTGCTGCATCTTACTTGTATATGCTGTCTGGAACGCTTCAAGTGCGAGCA
>JAFVEX010000005.1 GCA_017475785.1 Eubacterium sp.
GAAAAAATACTGTTTGAAGAATGGCTTTCGACGGTACAGAACGCAACTGCTCTGGAGTACACGCTGCGCATCAATACCATTCTGGAGCTGAACAAGCTGGAATCGGGGGATATTTCCGGCGCGATTATATCTTCTGTCGTGCCGTCTGTGACACAGACTGTAAAACAGGCAATTTCAAGGCTGACCGGCAAAGAAGCGCTGATTGTCGGACCCGGCATCAAAACCGGCCTGAAAATCCGGCTTGATAACCCGGCTCAGCTGGGCAGTGACCATGCGGCAAATGCCGTCGGCGCCATCCGGGACTATCCGATGCCTGCGATCATTATCGACATGGGAACCGCGACCACTGTATCTGTAATTGACAGGCAGGAGAATTATCGGGGCGGCATGATCTATCCCGGCATGATCGTTTCGCTTGCTTCCATGACGGATCAGGCATCGCAGCTGCCAAATATCAGCCTGGACGCGCCAAAAAAGATCATCGGGACAAATACCATCGACTGCATGAAAAGTGGAATCATCTACAGTACTGCCGCCAGCATCGACGGCGTCATCGAACGGATTGAAGAAGAACTTGGCGAGCCGTGTACACACATCGCGACCGGCCGGTACGCGAATCAGGTCATCCCCTACTGCCGGCAGGAAATAACCCTCGATGAACAGCTGCTCCTGCGCGGGCTCATGATTATTTATGGAAAGAATAGCTAAGGGGCTGCTGCAATAAAGCAATCAAGCGCATAATATACATCACCGGAACTGCAGATGTCCCGGTGATGTATATTATGCGCTTGTCTGTTTATTGCGACAGCCCCTTAACGCCAACTAAAGTGAAGCCGGGATCCGGTGGAAGTCTGTTTCTGCGTTTCCCCTAAGGGCGCAGCGGAACCGGCTCATCCTGCCCGCTCTCAGTTCCCGCAGGATTTGTCCCATCCAGAGCGTCTGTACCAGCGGCATTTATGTCTGTCCCGTCCACCGCATTTATTCCGGCAGTATCTGTACCACCCAAAGCATCTGTCCCGGCGGCATTTGCCCCATCCAGAGCGTCTGTACCAGCGGCATTTACGTCTGTCCCGTCTGCCGCATTTGTTCCGGCAGTATCTGTACCACCCAAAACATCTGTGCCGGTGGCATTTGCCCCATTCAGAGCATCTGTACCAGCGGCATTTACGTCTGTACCGTCTGCCGCATTTGTACCGGCAGCATTTACATCTGTTCCAGTACTTTCTGTCTCCCTGGCGGAATCAGTTCCCGCGGCGTCAGTCTCATCTGCAGGTTTTTCCCCGGTGCCATCTGTCGCGTCCGGATCTACCACGATCAGCCTGCTCTCGTACTGCTTTCCGTTTATCTCTACGACAATCGGCGTCTCGCCGGCTACATTCGTATCGACCTGCGTCATATCAGTCACGAAATACACGGCTGCCCTGCTTTTTTCCCGCTTCAGAAACGCACGTGCCTCCGGAAGCGGGCTGCCCAGCTCAATGGTAAGTGAATCTCTGACCGGATCACCAACCACGATCCTGACGATGACGATCAGCGCGATCACCGCCAGTATGATGCCCGCTGCCGTCAGACGGATCCTCCTGATCCGCTGCCGCAGCATTTTTTCCCGCCTGCGGCGCCTCGCAATCCTGCGCTTGCGCTCTCTGATATAGCGGCGGTACTCCTCTTCCTCCTCGCGCTGCAGCTCCTCGACCGGATCCTGTGCCGCGTACCGTTCGTACAGTTCCATCTCGTCCCGATAATTCATTTTCTCCCCTTATAAATCTCTGATTCTGCATTCTCTTGCAGAAACCATGAGCGGAATGCGCAAGATCACATTCTTTCCCTGTTGATTCTCTCCCCTGTAACCGTTTCTATATTTGCCAGCGCGGTGTTTTGCCGGCTCCCTTTAAACCGTCAGCTCAATCAGGCGCCCCGTCGCCTGATACCGCACGATTTCCACTCCGGCAGATGCCAGCATCATCTTCGATGCCGTCACGCTTGGAGTTCCATTGTACTTATCGCTGTCGTAAATTACCGTTTTTATCCCTGCCTGAATAATTGCCTTTGCGCACTCATTGCACGGAAACAGTGACACATAGATCTTGGTTCCCTCCAGGCTTCCCCCGCGGTAATTCAGAATGGCGTTCAGCTCGCTGTGCGTCACGTAGACATATTTCGTCTTCAGCGGATCGTCATCCTCACGTGCCCAGGGAAATTCATCATCGGAGCATCCTGCAGGCAGTCCGTTGTATCCGATCGAAAGAATCTTGTTGTCCTGGCTGACGATACAGGAGCCGACCTGTGAATTGGGATCCTTTGACCGCTGCCCGGCAAGCTTCGCGACAGCCATAAAATACTCATCCCATGAGATATAATCTTTCCGTTTCCCTGTCATGCTTATGCCTCTTTTACTTTGTTCCGAAGATCCGGTCTCCGGCGTCTCCAAGACCCGGCACGATGTACCCGTGTTCATTGAGATGGTCGTCCAGCGCGCCGATGTAAAGATCCACATCCGGGTGATCTTCCTGCATCTTCTTGATACCTTCCGGCGCGGCTATGATGCACATAAAATGAATCGAGCGCGCGCCGTGCCCCTTCAGAAGCGTGATTGCGGCAGAAGCGGATCCGCCGGTCGCAAGCATCGGATCGGTGACAAATACATCTCTGCGGTCAATATCCGCAGGAAGCTTACAGTAATATTCAACCGGCTCCAGTGTCTCCGGATCCCGGTACAGGCCGATATGTCCGACTTTTGCGGCCGGATTGATCGTCTTAAATCCTTCTACCATGCCAAGACCTGCGCGAAGAATGGGAATCACAGCCATCTTCGGACCTGCGAGGCGCTTGACGGTCGTCGGCGCGACCGGCGTCTCGATCGCGACATCCTCAAGAGGAAGGTCACGGGCCGCCTCGTAGCACATCAGCATCGCGATCTCGCCGATCATCTCGCTGAACTCTTTTGAACTGGTGTCTTTCTCACGAATGATTCCGATTTTGTGCTGAATTAACGGGTGATCCATTACCATAATTTTACTCATTCAATTTCGTCCTCCTCATTAAGCCTCGTTACAATAATTTTCACCAGTCCCTGCAGAATCTCAAAACACTTGCCGCAGGTGGGCAGATCCGCGCCGTACAAAGGCTCGATATCGCCCGAAAAGCCGACAAATCCGCCGACCGTATAGACATGCTCCGCGCGCGGAGAGATCGCGCGCACTTTATCGATCTGATCTTCCTCCATCACCAGGACAAGTGTCCGTTCACTCAGATCGTCTGCTGACAGCTGAACCGCCTCATGTCCTTTTGCGGTTAAACCATGATTCGCAAGAATTGCTTCGATTTTCTGGTTGACTGGCTCCGGAAACAGGACGACCAGCCCCCTGGCAAGGATTTCCGTCTCAAACTGAAGCGGCTCCTTGCGCATAATTGAAGCTGCCATGACACTGCGCGCAGTGGCATCCGCATCTACAAATATGATTTTCTCAAACTGCATCATAATTCTATACCCTTGTCAACATCGCTGCCGCACTGCGCGAGTATCTCATCTGCCAGAAGCACCCGGTGGCCGGCGGCTTTCAGGAGCCGGTTCATAATTGCCTGTCCCATGGCCGGCGTCCGGAACGATTCGGAATAAATCACATCAACCGCTTCAGCGTCACTCTCCCGAAGAATCTCGTACAAATGATGCGCGATCCCTGCTTCATCGCTGCGCGTTCCAAGCGACCACACAATTCCGTCCTGATATGTTCCTGCCGTCTCGTCAGTACAGATAATGCCTACCCGGAGACCCTCTTCTGTTTTCTGCCGCGCAAGCTTCCGGATCGCGGCGGCGGCAGCTGCCCCTTCAACGATGGTCAGCTCTGCCCGCGGCGCGTAATGCCGGTATTTCATGCCAGGCGCCTTCGGCCGTACGGATTCGGAATCCGACTGGAGCCCGGGATCGACCTCTACCTCCCCGATCAGCTCCTGCAGCATCTTCCTGCTGATATATCCGGGACGCAAAATAACAGGCGGCGACACGGTAAAATCGACAATCGTTGACTCCAGCCCGATATCAACCTGTCCCCCGTCGATGATATAATCGATGCGGTCACCCAGATCTTCAATTACATGTGACGCCAGCGTCGGACTTGGCCGTCCGGAGGTATTCGCGCTCGACGCGGCGACATATCCCCCCGCGTACCGGATCAGTCTATTGGCAATCCGGCTGCTCGGAAAACGCACCGCCACGCTGTCCAGGCCTCCCGTTGTCGCCTCGGGAACCGCGTCTGTCTTCTCGAAAATCATGGTCAGCGGACCGGGCCAGCACGCCTCTGCCAGGCGCCGGGCGGCGTCCGGCACACTGGAGGCAATCGTCTCCAGCGCGTCGATGTCAGCAATGTGCACAATCAACGGGTTATCAGACGGACGTCCCTTGGCCGCATAGATCCTCCGCGCAGCGTCCGGATCCAGCGCATTGCCGCCCAGCCCGTACACCGTCTCTGTCGGAAATGCCACCAGACCGCCCTCCCGCAGGATCTGCCCTGCCTCCCGGAGTGCGTTATCATCTGGAGTGTCCTCTGTCATGCGCACAATTTTTGCCTGCGGCCGTAATTCTTCATCCGCCGGATTCTCTGCTATCGGGCACAAATCAGAAATCCTCCGGATTTTTCTGGTTCAGTCCCGGCATATCTCTGACAATTCCATTGATGGAACGATAGGACTCCATAAATTTCTTCTGAACCTGATTGATCAGGCCGAGAATGCCCTGCAGTTCTTCCTCAACTGTCTTATATCTCTGCTCGCCCTCGTCAATGCGGCGGTCAATCTCCGTCTGGACGTCGTCGATCTTCTGCTTCGCCTCGAGATCTGCCGAATCCAGAATCGCGCGGCGCTGTTCTTCCGCGTCGCGGATCATCTGATCGGAGCGGATCTTCGCGTCATAAACCAGACTTCCGATGCTCTCGTAGTTGTCGATGTACGACTGATATTTGTCGCGGATATCTGCTTTCAGACGCTCGATCTCCGCGTCGCGCTCATTCAGTTTCTTCCTGAGTTCTTCGATTTCTCTGTCTCTTTCCTGGATGATTTCATACTCGTTCATTTTTTTCTCCTTGTTCCTGTGACTGTGCCAGAAAGTTCCAATCTGTATCCATCCAGATCCGTTCCGGATCCTGTCTGCTGTTCTGCCGCGCGCTTCCCTTACAGGCCATTCTGGATAATGCTCCAGACAGAAGCAGTCTCAAACCCGATCCGCCACGCGGCGACGCCTGCCAGCTGATACTCCCTGACAAGATTCATCTTTGCGGTGAGTGACTGCTCATCCTCCATCCAGATGCTGTAACGCGCCTCGCTGTCGGAGGAAGTCCCAAAGTTCTGCCCAAGCGACTCGTCAAACGAAAGCGTGATTTCATGCTCCTGCACAAAGCTGCCCGCCTGCTCCATACTGAGCGCCTCGCTCTGCGGCACATCTGTGCCAAACGGAACCGTCCATCCTCTGGTATAGAATGGAATTCCGTTAACAACCTGCTCTGCCGGCACCTCTGCGAGCGTTCCTTCAATACCATCCCTGACGAACGGCAGAGAGGCGACCGAACCCGCTTCGTCCGAGGCAGACGTGTGCTCATCGTAGCTCATCACGATAATATAATCTGCCCAGTTCGCCTGCTCGGCACGCTTATAATAGCCGGTGTAGAGCGGCACCATATCATCGACAGAGAGGTAAAGATCCCGCTCATGCGCCGCCTGGCTCAGTTCTCTGATGAACTGGAGATACTGCGGCGCGGTGTCTTCCCGGATCGTCTCGAAATCAAGATTAATCCCGTCAAATCCCGTCTTTTTCGCTTCCTTGATCACCTGGTCGATAATGTGCGCGCGCATTTCCTGCGTCTCAAACAGCGCTCCGACGTCAACGTCCTTCCCCTTGATGTCTCCGAAATGTGCCCAGACCTGAAGCCCTGCGTTATGCGCACGCTTTACATATTTTTTGTTCGCAAAGGAGATGACCTTGCCGTCCTTGTTCGTGATGTCGAACCAGGTCGGAGAGATGACGTTCAGCCCTTCCGCGTCCTGAATCAGACCGGACAGCATATCGTTTCCTTCGGCAGAATCAACATACTGCCAGGCCATCACGATCTTTTCCGGAAACTGCTTATGCGTAAACTGGAAAGATTCCTTCTCCTCGTGCGGAAGCCCCCGCTCCTCGTTGAACTCCACGGCGCCGGTCTTGATGTAGCCGATAAATCCGTCCTCGGTCGCGACGCCCGTCCAGTTGTCCAGATGCTCCGTGACAACGACCGTGCTGCCCGACTTGAGCGTTGTCAGCACATCGCTTTTCGGGCCTCCGCGATACCGCACCGGCGTGTTTTCCACAACCTCCGCCGTCTCCAGTCCGTCCCAGGAAGTCCTGATAACGATCCGCCTGTCATACTCGCTGACATCTGCCGCTGAGTTTTCGCTGATGCACGCCGCGGACAGATAGGGAAGCCCCTCCTCAAGGACCACTGCCCCGGTTCCGTCATCCGGCGTCCAGGTGCGCGTCTCCTCCGGCAGCGTCAGGTAAAGCGTCTGGCTGGGCTCCTCCCAGTAAAATCCGCTGTTCAGCACGTCCCAGACCGTCTGATAATCAACGTAGACCGCTCCGTTTATCACTTTTCCTTTTGCCTCAAGAATCTGGTCATCTACGACAATTGCCGCCTCATCATCGGACTCCAGCCCGAAATAAGACGCCGTCTCCATTTTTCTGTCCGTCGGCGAATACTTCTTAAAAAAGAAAGCAGTGATAAACAGGATCCAGATCACTGCCAGGATCGAAATGATTACGGGAATCGGTGATTTTTTCTTTTTTCTTGTCTGTCTGCGGCTGCTCATACGTACTCCCTTATCCTTGAATGCTCTCTGCATTTAATATTAGCATGTCAACAGGGAGATATCAAATAAATTGACCCGGGAACATTTGAATTTTTTGTGTTTGTCAGAATTGTCTGCCACACAAAAGCCATCCGGTTCAGACTGGCTGCCGGGGAACCTCGCAGTGTCATAAACCAGATGGCCCGATTCCATTGTGTTCCTGTTGTTTACAGGTTCATGTAAAAAATCCCGTACGACTCCTTTCTGTCTGAAATTTCCATAGTTATCCGCAGACTGCTCAGTGCAGCTGCGCGAAACGGCCTTGCCAGGTTTCTGAAATCAAAACATAAAATGCCGCAAAGCGGTTACGACGCAAAAAAACGATGCTGGAAAATACTGCTGAAACGCAGGACTTGTTTATAGATGAAAAAAACGCGATTTGCTAATCCGGACTGATTATCTGCGCATGGGCATCACCTCCCTGGCAGAAACCTGACGGCCGTCCGTGGCTCTATTATACCATTATGTATACAAATTGCAAGTGCAAAAAAGTTCTTTGTACTGCATTTGTGATTTTTTGTTTTTTCCATTTACTTTTCTGCGAAAATGTGATATAGATACCCAAAAGGAGAAGTGATTTCATGAAGATCGAAAAAATCAATGACAATCAGATTCGCTGCACGCTGACCAGCAGCGATCTTGAGAGCCGCAAAATCCGGCTGAGCGAGCTGGCGTACGGCTCTGATAAAGCGAAGCTGCTGTTTCGTGACATGATGCAGCAGGCGCGCAGCCATTTCGGATTTGAATCGGGCAATTCTCCTCTGATGATCGAGGCGATTCCGATCTCGCCTGACAGCATTGTCCTGATCATTACGAAAGTGGAGGATCCGGAGGAACTGGATACGCGGTTCTCCCGCTTTTCCTCGCCGGATCCCGAGCCCGGCAGCGATTTGACGCGCCATCTGTCCGGAGCGGACGAGGTTCTTGACCTGTTTAAGAAGATCACGGACGCAAAAGAGGCGGCACGCCAGGCCGAAGCTGAAGCTTCCAGAGAGCAACAGGCGGAACAGCCGGCACAGGAAATCACCGCGGCTGTTAACCTGATTCAGGCATACCATTTTGATTCGCTTGATTCGGCCGCGCGGGCGGCTCACAGCCTGCGGCAGGCTTATGACGGTCTGAACACGCTGGTCAAGGATCCCGCGTCTGCGTCTTACACCCTGCTGCTCCACGCGGAGGGAACGGAGCCGGAAGTATTCAATAAGGTCTGCAACATTCTCACCGAGTACGGCGACAGCATCGTGATGTCCCCGGGCGCTGAGGCACACCTGCTGGAGCACGGCGACATTCTTCTTTCCGGAACGGCGCTGCAGACACTTGCGACGTTCTGAGGTTTAAAAAGAGTGTGCTTGCGCACTGTTCGCGCGCGGTGCTGAAGGTCCAGTGGGTCTTCGCTTAGCACCGACCGGAGCGGAGCGATTTCCTGTAATAAAAAGCTTTATAAGAAAACCGTGTAAAAAGGCTGCAGTTCCTGGCGGAACTGCAGCCCGTTTATCTTTGCCTGCCGTATGTATTTTCTGTCTGTTCTGCGGATCCCGAATGGTCAGGCATTCTGCTCAAGAAACCCTTTCAGTTTCTCAAGCGCCTCGGCTTCGTCCGGTCCGTCTGCTGTCACGGTGATGTCGTCCCCGGTGTCGATCCCAAGCGTCATCATTCCCATAATGCTTTTGGCGTTGACGCTCTTTGTGCCGCTCTCCAGATACACTCTGCTCTGAAACTGGCTTGCCAGCTGTACCAGCATGGCGATCGGTCTTGTCTCAAAACCGCCGGACATGTTAACAGTTACATTTGCCCTTACCATTCACGCGCTCCTCCTTGTTGTCCCCGGATCGTTTCTGCTATTTTCCCCAATTTTCGCAATCTGTGGTTCACACCTGATTTTCCGACCGGAGGGTTCAACATTTTTCCCAACTCCAGAAGAGTTGCCTCTGGGTATTGTAACCGAATCTGAGCCATCTCGTCAAGACCATTTGGCAGATGGCGGAATCCGATGGTCCGCTCGATCAGACGGATATCTTCGATCTGCCGCACAGCTGCGTTGACAGTCTTGTTGATGTTCGCCGTCTCGCAGTTGACCTTGCGGTTGACATTTTCTCTCATTTCCTTGAGAATCCGCACATTTTCAAAATCCATCAGCGTCACGCGCGCGCCCATCAGGCCGATCAGGTCGGACAGGTCGGAGCTCTCCTTGATATACACGACCGCGTACTGTTTCCGGTGAATAATGCGCGCCCGGATATGCAGATCCTCCAGACAGGCAACCAGCTGCGCCGCCGGCTGTTCTTCACTGCAGACAATTTCGCAGTGATAAGACCGGCTGGGATCGCTGATGGAGCCGGCCGTCAGAAACGCGCCCCGGAGAAACGCGCGCCTGCAGCAGTCTTTCTGAACGATTGCCCCATCCGCCGCCTGAACGATGCGTCTGATCTCCTCCGGCTCCGTCACCGTCACAAGCCAGGTCTGGCGGCCCCTGCGGCCTCTGTCCGCGCGCCGCCCTGCCTCCAGATGAAACAGCTTTTTCAGGAGGATTTCGTATTTGGCAGCAGTCTGCTCATTTTCTGTCGCAAACACCAGCGGCTCCTGACCCGCAGGATCCATCTCCGCGCCGGAATAAAGCAGCATCGCCGACAGCTCCGCGATCTGGCAGTGCCGCGCGCCGTCGATCTGCCTGCATAATTCTTTTTTGACATCACTTGAATAAGACATCAGATGTACTGCTTTCTTTTATTATCATTCTGCATGTCCCGGTGCTCAATTCGAATCCCGGACGTGCCGGGCTCTGACAGGGCTCTGAAAATAGCCTCTGCCAGCGCGACAGACCGGTGCCTTCCGCCGGTGCAGCCAACTGCCACCACCAGCTGGTTTTTACCCTCCGCGACATAGTGCGGCATCAGAAAGCGGATGAGATCCGTCACTTTTTCCAGAAATACCTCTGCGGCACCGCTCTCCATAATATAAGCGCACACCGCCGGATCCTGCCCGGTCAGTCTGCGGAGCTCCTCCACATAGTAAGGATTTGGCAGGAACCGCACGTCAAATACGAGATCTGCGTCCGCAGGAATTCCGAACTTAAATCCAAACGAGAGGATCGTCACATTCAGGTTATTAAACCGGTAAGCCTCCATGAAGATCTGTTTGAGCTGCGTGCGAAGCTCCCTTGTCAGCAGCTGGCTGGTGTCGATGATATAATCTGCCTTGCTTTTCAAAAACGCCAGACGCTTCCGTTCTTCCCGGATCCCGGCCTCCAGATGGCCGCCAGGGGCAAGCGGGTGCGTGCGGCGCGTCTCCTTGTAGC